>JAIRNJ010000011.1 GCA_031258115.1 Treponema sp.
CGTAAAACCCCAAAAAATCGCCGATCAGGCGATTTTTTACCCTGCAAACTGCCAAAGCAGCCCGTTAATCGTGGTTTTTGCGGTACGAAGTGACGCAAAAACCTACAAGTGCAACAGGATCCTAGGACCCCAAATTCGGAGGCCGCCCCCTGCGGCGGGCAATCCAGAAAGAGCTTGAAGATCCCATCTTCCACGCAGATACTTGAAAGCGCCTTCCTGCAAGGAACGGTTTTCAGGGCCGAAGAAATTGAAGGAGCCATAACGATCAAAGCCGAAATTCCGGTGGCCGTGGAAAAGCCGATAGAAGCATCGGCCCCGGCAGCAACGGCAGTGGTTTGAGGAATATGCGCCCCTCTGAACAGGATGTACTTTACGAAAGCTCTCCGCCAAAAAGCGGTTTCTTGTGTTTTAACGAACTTACTGGACGGTTCGTATTTCCCAGCGAAATTAGATTTTATCCACCAAGGCAATATCCTGTTCCAGCAAATCCATGTCACGCTGGAAAACACCGATTGCTACCGCATCACCCGGCTTGATATTGGCATAAACCTCCCGTAGCATTGTCTCAGCAGTTGTTTCGTATTCGTCTTCTTTTTTACCAGCGAATATCTGGCCGCCCGCAAAAATTTTAAAGGCTATACAGGGTTTTTGCAGCTTCTGAATTACCTTGTACATTAAAAAGCGATCATCGGGATAAAAAATAAGGTCCGCTTTTGATTTTCCGGTGATGAATCCGCTTTGTTCGCCCCGGCGGTTTCTGCGGGCATTGTAGAGGCATGTCATGTAGAAATCCGCACCCCAGCCTTCTTCTTCACATTGCATAATAGTCTCGGGCACGTGGGAACCCAAGCCCACAGGCACGCCGGCAGTCTTGTAGATTTTCATATTTTTGATGATGGTTTCTTTCTGACCGGTTTCATTGAGGTAATCCGTAGTGGTACCCTGATGATAAATACCGATAGGTTTAAACTGCATCATTTTCTCAAGGTTTTCCTCAACCGGTTCGGCAGGATAGGGTTGGAAGATGATCTGCATGCCGCCGCCCCTGTCATAATATTCAGGCAGAAGCTCCAGTATCTTTGGACAGGCTAGGGGCAGCATTGTATTAATGCCCAGTTTTTCGGCATCGAAAAGTGTTTCAAGAACACGCTCCCTGGTGTAGTAGGCTTTCATCTCCTCACCGTCTACCCTGTCCTGGATGTACGAGTGTCCGTTAAAAGGGTTATCCCCCAGAATGAGACGGGTTACATCGTGCCCAAAAAAAGATACTGTTTTCATAAGCTCCTCTCTTTTTATTTTAACCGTAATGGATATGCTTTACAAGACACCTGTCTTATTTTCAACAATATTATTCTGTAATCGAATAATTTTTTCACCCTTTTACAGCGCCGAGCATAATCCCTTTTACAAAGTACCTTTGGAGGAAAGGATAGATGAACAGCACCGGAGTTACCGTTACCATAGTCACAGTCATTCTCACTCCCTTGGGGGTAATTATCTTATCAATACCCATATCTCTTCCCAGCTCATTCATCTGTTTGACCAAGATTTCAACCTGGTTAAGATAGTTGTACAGCATATATTGCAGGGTTGTCAGGTTTCTACTCCTGAAGGTGTATAGGTGATTGTCGAACCAGGAATTCCAGTGACCTACGCCGGAGAATACTGCGATAGTCGCCACGATGGGCATACTCATGGGGATGATGATGCGAAAAAAGATGGTCAAGGTCCCGGCGCCGTCGAGCATGGCGCTTTCCTCTACCGAAGAAGGAAGCTGCTCCACAAAAGTCTTTACCAGAATAATGTAATAAGCTGAAACCATACTGGGGAGTATATAAACCCAGAAATTATCCAAGAGACCATAATGCCGTATGGCTAGATAGGTAGGGACGAGGCCGCCCGAAACGTACATGGTGATCATCAGAGCACGGTAAAGGAATTTTCTAAAAGGCATTTTTTCTTTGGTAAAAAGATAACCCAGGAACATGGCAGAAATAACCGTCAGCGCTGTACCAACCAGAGTACGCAGTATTGAAATGACCAGAGCATTAAAAACCCCTTCCATGCCCATTACTTTGCTGTAATTTTCCAGGGTAAAGCTCCGCGGCAGGAAAGCTCCGGCGTCACCGCTTGAACCGCTAACCGAGGAAATGAAAATATACCAGAACGGGTAGAGGCATACAAGGATGATCAGCAGGAAAAAGAAATAATCCAGAGCCAAAAAAATCCGGCGTGAAGGGTACGTTCCCTTGTTCATATAATTGACACTCCCCTCACTCTTTTGGCGATGTAGTTTGTCAAAAAGAGCAAGACTATACTGATAAAGGATTTAAAGATACCTACAGCAGTGGCATAAGAATAATCAAAAAGTTCAAGCCCAATACGGTAAGTGTACAGATCCAAAACTTCTATATTGTCGTATACGAAGGCGTTTTTAAAAACGAAGTACTGATCTATGCCGCTATTGACAAAATTGGCAATCGCCAGAAGGGCCAGAACGATGAAAGTTGGCACAAGGCCCGGTACGGTGATATGCCAGGTACAGCGGAGACGGCCGGCGCCGTCTACTGTAGCGGCTTCGTAGAGTTCCTGGTCAATCCCGGTGAGGGCCGCTATATAGATAATGGCCCCCCAGCCCAGAGTTTTCCATTGCAGTATCACCGTTTGAAAGACATACGTTGTGTTCGGGTTTAACAAGAGGTCCTGGGGTGGCAGTTTTAAAACTCTCAAGGCGCCGTTAATAAGACCGTCATTGGAAAACAGCGTAAAAAACAGGGAATAAACAATAATCCAACTGACAAAATGGGGCAGGGTGCTCAATGTCTGGGCAATCTTGCGAAAATGCCTGGAGGGGATCTCGTTAAGCAGTATGGCAAAGATCATGGGTAATGGAAGCAAAATGTAGTTAAGCAGGGAAAAAACAGCAGTATTCCTCATTACCCTGAAAAAATCCCTGCTGGTAAAGAGAAGCCTAAAGTACTTTAAACCCACCCATTCATTTCGGAAAATGGGATTCCCCACCCGGTACTCTACAAACGAGAGAACCCACCCGAAGAGGGGAATATAATTAAAGAGTAAAACCATGAGCATAAACGACAGGACCAGGAAAAATAGATTCCAGGCCCGCTCTTTTTTTCGTCGGATCACCAAAACTCCCGGGATCTATTTTTTATACGTAGCTCTTATACTGTCGAAGTAGGTGGTATTGTACTCCCTGATAATGGGATCCATAAGCGGTCTGTTCTTGTTGTAGGTAGTCCTGACCCATTCCCAGGCTTTCGGTTCTCCGGCGGCCTTGAGTTCCTCCAGGACCCTGTTCTGTTCGGCCTGAAAAGCAGCATCGTTAGCTGCCGTGATAAGCCGCGGAACAGCCCTTTCCAGTATGCTATTCAGATTCTGCACAATGCGGGTGATATCCATGGGCGCGTCTGAAAGTCCTGCCGCTATGGGCTGCACAAAGTCCTTGTTGAAGCTGTAGGTCTTCCCGGCATCAACGAGCTTTTGGGTAGCTTCAGCATGATAGCTGACACCGTAAAATTCGCAGTAATCCTTTTCAAAGGGGCTCCGGCCCAGCCCCTTAGCCCGGAATTCGGGATCCATAAAGAGGGACATATAATACCCGTCAGGGTGAACAGCGGTTTCTTCCGACATAAAGATGTTGCTCCAGCCCAGGTGAATACCAAGCTTATCCCAGATATCGCCGCCCTGAGAGCGGGCTTGTACGATACTTTCCATAATATACGGTTTCCCGCCGGAATCATAGTCCCAGTCTTTTCCTTTAAATCCTGAGTAGAGCGTACGGAGAAAGTCCGGGTTGTGCATTTCGTTAAGGAAGCGGGCTGCGGCTTCCCATTTTTTGCTTTTGGAAGAAAGAAAGATGGTATTATCCGGAGCGCTGCCGAACTGATGGGGGGCATCGGTATACACCGCCGTTCCTGTCGAGGGCACTACCGTAAAAGCTGCCAGGGTATTGGGATCTTTTTTCCGCAGGGCATTATACATCGTTGTGTTAGGTATAGGCATGGCCACATAGGATTCGGATTCCAGTTTAGCATTGTACTGATCCAGGGTCATGCTGAAGGATTCGGTATCGAAGAGACCAGCCTGGTTGAGTTTGTAATAGAGCTTCATATCGCTCCAGTATGCCGAACGGTTTATGTCGGTAAAACCGTTGTGTATCTCATTGGTCTCCATATCGGCCATGTATTGGGAATTCATCATTACCCAAGGGTCGAGACCGTTGGTGATAAAGCCAAGAGCGAAAAAATTAGTGAAAGATTTTTCAACTCCAATGCCCATCATCTTCCTGCCGTCAGGAGTTGTGGGGTGTTTGGCTGCCATAGCTTTAATAGCTGCTATATAATCGTCATTGTTGTTGATAGGCGGAGCTCCTATTTCTTTGTAATAATCCCAGCGTACACCATATCCCCTTGAGGAGTTATCAAGGCCGCCCCCGCCTTCGGGGCCTACGCCCGGACCAATGAAGTAGAGGACGTTATTAGCCCCGCCCAAGAGCTTGCGTGAAATTTCATTCCGCAGTTTATACAGAGGATGTTTTACAAAGGGGAGATGCTGATCCAGTATGGTGTCCAAGTTCAAGGCTAAATTGTTCTGCACGATATTTGGCAGGTGACGCTGATTGATCTCCAGTATATCGGGCAAGTCCCCGCTGGCAAGTACCAGGGCCATCTGATCATCGTTGTATACCTGATAGTCAACGGTTACATTAGCCGTTTTCTGGAGGTACTCCCATATCGGCCCCTTGATAACATTTTCCGGGACCGGAAGCCTTGAGCCGTATACGATGGCGTTGGATCCGGCGGAAGCGGTTCCCGAAGAGCCT
>JAIRNJ010000114.1 GCA_031258115.1 Treponema sp.
GAAACGGATCTTGATGACAGGCCGCCTGACTTTCTCAAGCTGGCGGAGGCCTATGGGCTAAGGGCATACCGCGCGGGAACCGAAGAGGAATTCGGTGCTGCCCTGAACAGCGGAAAGAAAGATCTTGCCGCAGGGAAACCTGTGCTTATCGAGGCCCTCATCGACAAGGATGAACGCGTGCTCCCCATGGTTCCCGGCGGCAAGCCCATAGATGAACAGATAATGTGATGGTGTCAAGCGTCATGAAAAACATTGCGGAGATGAGCGCCGCCGAGGCCGCCGGGATAAAATATATTCTCATGGACATTGATGATACCATCACCCGTGAAGGGAAACTTCTTGCCTCTTCATACGGCGCCCTCTGGAAACTGAAAGAGGCAGGCCTTAAAGTGATCCCTGTTACCGGAAGGCCCGCAGGCTGGTGCGATCTTATTGCACGGGAGTGGCCTGTCGACGGTGTGGTCGGCGAGAACGGAGCCCTGGCATTCTGGGAAGAGAGAACAGGCGCATTCCCGGTACTCAGGACAGAGTACCACCCCAATGCGGTGCGGAACGATCATCCGGTGTTAAAAAAGATCCGTGAACGGGCATTGAAGGAAGTGCCGGGACTGCGGGACGCAAAGGATCAGTTTGCCCGGCTCTTTGACATTGCCCTTGACTTTGCCGAGGAGGAACCCATACTCCCCCTGGCCTCCGCAGAAAGAGTGCGGGACATTGCCATTGAGGAGGGCGCCATGGCAAAGATATCTTCGATTCATGTAAATATCTGGATGGGAAAATACGACAAGCTCTCCATGACCGGACGTTTTCTTGCGGATCGCTTCGGCTGGAGGCAGGCCGGCGGAGAGAAGGAGGTGGTTTTTGTGGGAGACTCCCCCAACGATGAACCGATGTTTGCCCGCTTTCCCCTGGCCTGCGCCGTTGCAAACGTAGAAAAGTACAGGGATTATATCAAACAGCTTCCCGCATTTGTCGCATCAAAGGAATGCGGCGACGGCTTCGCCGAGATCGCAGAAACAATACTGGCCAGGCGCAGGATTGATATCAAGCCGTCAACTCCGGTTACCTTATAAAGGGAAGCTCCAGGACGGCGTATCCGTCGACAAGGGGAATGGTCACCCGCTTATCCTCAGTCAGGGGAAGCTCCCTGCCTTCGGGTACGAGCCGGGCCCCGCGAAGCTTTCTGGGGAGATGCAGTTCCAGGCTGAGGTTCCGGACAGGGGTTCGTTCCTCGATGATGTCGATGGTCGCGGACTTGCGTACCGGGATGTAGGACAGAAGGTGGACGGAGTAGCGCTCTTTTTCAGTCTGTTCCAGCACGGAAACCGTCAGGGTGGAAGGACCGTCATGCCTGACCAGCCTTTGGGGTAAAAGGAGATCTATGGCGTTGGAGATCAGGGTTTTGCACCACCGCGGCGCGTTGCTCCGGTACTGGGTAAAGAGAGGATGGCTGAAGTACAGGACATTCCCGTTTCTCACCGCCGCGGGGTAGGGTTTTCCCCCGGCGGACGGGGTATAGCGGTGGGAACAGAAACGGTCTCCCTTCCGGGGGAAATAGGGTGAACGGGCACAGAGCAGAGTCTTGTCCGCATCGGCCTTTATATGCAGTCCCTGTTGGTAGATCACGTACTCGTTGTCAGGCTCAAGCCCTCCGGCCAGTTTCCCCCGGGCGATGAGGAAGTCCGGGCAGCATTCGTTCTCCCCCTCATACCCGGCGCCGAAACAGGCGGGGAACCTGTTGTCCCCGGAGAGCAGGGCCTTGCCGCAGGCGATAACCGCGCCGCCCCGGGCCACAAAGCTTTCCAGCTTCCGTTCAAAATCCGGCGCCGGGCGGAAACTTTCCGGCAGTATGGCCAGCCGGTAGGGCGAAAGATCCATGGTTTCGTCCAGGATGTCAAATTGCAGGGCCAGTTCTTCCAGAAGCTGGGCCGCGCCCAGGATGTCTTCGGGCATTTTGTGTTCCACCAGGGGGGATTCAGAGCTGAAGAGGGCGGCTTCGGTCAGGGGAACGGCGGGCCGCGCCCAGGGCTCCCTCTCTTCAAAGGGGCCGAACACGCTGCCGATGAGGCGGTAAGTCGCGGGATTGAGGGCCCCCCTGGGCTCAAGCTGGTCTCCCACGGAAGCGGCGAAGCCGTAACTCAGCATCCTGAAACACTCGAACTCCAGGGCGGCCTGGTTTTTGAGGGAGTGGAAATCCCCCCATTCGGTGTGGAATTTTCCGGTCATCCCCATGCAGTCCAGCCCCAGCTTGCGGGCATAGCGGGCGGTAACCGGGAAGTGCTGGTAGCCCCAACTGCCCGAAGGCAGGCTTTCGAGCTCGAAGTGGGTATAGGCATCGGCGCTGTCCCTGGTGCAGGGGCCCACATGCCCGGCGTTGTAAAAAATGGTGCAGTCCTTGCTGTACTTCCGCACCACTGCGGTCATGTCCCGTTTGAACCGGGTGAGCACGGTTTTGGCGAAGCCCTGGACCGCCTCCTCGTCCGCCGCATTGATCCCCAGGCGTTTCATTTCAGCCCGGCAGCTTGCGCACCAGCAGGGGCGGATACCCACGATGTCAAAAAAGATACCGTCCAGTTCCTGTCCCAAAAGTTCGCAGACTTCTTCCGTGTGGGCCTTGAGGAACTCGTAGTATCCGGTATTTACGCAGAGGGACTGGTAGAACCCCGGTTCCGTAAAGGGCCCCCCTTCGTGGGAGCCGTCAAGTTTGCGGATGAGCCATTCCGGTCTGGTAGTGGCCGTATGGTAATCCCACTGGACGGTGATGTACACCGGAGCGCGTACCCCGGCTTCGTGAAGGGCCCCTACCTGTTCCACGAGGAGGTTCTTGTCCGCCAGATTGGGGTGTATCAGTTCGGGAAATTTCTTTGAGGGATAGTAGAGCCAGCCGTGGTGGCAGCGGGCAAAGACGGTGATGGAACTGATGTGGGCCTCTTTAACGGTCCTGGCGAATGAAGCCGCGTCAAACTCCGACGCGACAGCGGGAATATATTCGCTGGTATGGAAGTCCAGATGAACTTGCCGGGGGGATAGTTGTATAGCCATGCGCTTATTCTATAGATCCTGCCGGGAACCGTCAATGACACGTAATGCGCTAATTTGAAAACGCTTCAAAGGCTTCCTTGTCCCTTTTGACGAAAAAACCTATAATAGGGTCGTTCCGGAATTTTTAAGTTTTTGGAACAAGCTCAATGAATCATCTTATTTGAAAGAGGTAACAGCATGCAAAATTTTGAGTATTATAACCGTACAAAGATCATCTTCGGCAAGAATACCGAAGCGCAGACAGGAGCGGAAGTTGTCAAATACAGCAAAAAAATTCTGCTCCACCATTCAGGCGGTTCGGCGCTTAAATCCGGCCTTATCGACAAGGTAAAATCGTCGCTTAAACAGGCGGGAGTCGAGTGGGTTGAACTGGACGGAGTAAAACCGAATCCCCGTCTTTCCAAAGTCTACGAAGGAGTGGAAATTTCCAGAAAAGAGAAACTCAGTTTTATTCTGGCAGTGGGCGGCGGTTCCGTTATTGACTCCGCAAAGGCCATCGCCATAGGCGCCCCCTACGACGGGGACGTCTGGGATTTTTATGATCATAAAAAGACCGCGGCCGAGGCCCTGCCCGTCGCCGCCATCCTTACCATTCCTGCGGCAGGAAGCGAGAGCAGCATTTCTTCGGTTATCACCGATGAACGCGGGCCCTGGAAACAGTCGGTAAATGAAGAGTGCATCCGGCCGGTGTTTTCAATCCTGAATCCTGAATTGACATACAGCCTGCCTCCCTATCAGACTGCCGCGGGAGTTTGCGACATGATGGCTCATATCATGGAACGCTACTTTACCCCGGAGAAGCATGTGGAACTTACCGACGAACTCTGCGAAGGAACACTGCGGGCCATCATTCGCAACGCACGGAAGATCTTCTCGGGTGGCGAAAAGGACTATGATGCCAGGGCTGAGATCATGTGGGCAGGAAGCATCGCCCATAACAACCTCCTCTCCACAGGCCGCATCGGCGACTGGGCAAGCCATGCCATAGAGCACGAACTTTCCGCCCTCTTCGATATAGCCCACGGCGCCGGACTTTCGATCATATTCCCCGCGTGGATGAAGTACAATATAGATGTAGATACCCCCCGGATGGCCCGTTTTGCCGCCAAGGTTTTTGGAGTGGACGGCGCCTTCTACGACTACAGGCAGGCCGCCCTCGAAGGAATCTTCCGCATCAAGAATTTCTGGCATTCCATCGGACTGCCGGTAAGCTTCGCCGATGCCAAACTGGACTCCTCCCGTATCCCCGAAATGTCCAAACGGGCAGTCAAATTCGGCCCCCTGGGCCAGTACCGCCGGCTTAATGAAAAAGACGTAGAAGCCGTCTACCGCATCGCCGCAGAGTAAAGTTGATCAGAGCAGCCGCTCCTGTTAGAATGATTTAGCGGCGCTTTTGGCCAGCGCGTGCGGCTGCCTAAAGGCAGCCTTACCGGTTTGCGGGTACTGTAGAGATTGCTTGAGCCGGGCCGTGTCAATTTGTGCAGATACACAGGGCTGCGCCCTGCATTTGTTTGGCCGGCGCGTGCGGCTGCCTGAAGGCAGTCCGCCTTTGTGTGGTGGCATAGCGCATTTATTGAGCGCCATCCCTTGGCAAGTTATAGTAAATTAACGCCGCTGTGCGGCGCATTTAGCCGGGGGCGCGCTGGGCTGCCTAAAGGCAGTCCGCCTTTGTGTGGTGGCATAGCGCATTTATTGAGCGCCATCCCTTGG
>JAIRNJ010000015.1 GCA_031258115.1 Treponema sp.
TGTATGACGGGGTAGTCTCCATTATGGCGTCAAAAGTTACCCCCGACTTTTCAATGTCCCGCATGGCGTTTAGTATGAACCGGGAGAAGAGGTAGAGGGTTCCGGCGATAAGGACAGATTTCATCAGATGTATATAATTCTGGCTGAGCGGATAATCCGGGCCCATCAGCCGGAAATGAAAAATAAAGACTGTGGGAATGATCATAAGAAAGATAATAAACATGCATTTGAGAAAAGCAATATGATCCAGATATGTAAACGCAATAACAATAACAATATCGAAGAGCATGAAGTAGAACGAATCTCCTTTCATGATAAAGACTCCGGCCGTTGCCAAAATCATAAAGAGAGAAGGGGCAAACCATGAAACCGTATGCCTCCTTATTTTCAGCCTAAAAACCATTAGGCAATAGAGAGGGGCGAAGGCCGCGACCGTGATTATTCTTAAGGCTGCCTCAGGGGGGGGCATCCATGTCTTCAGGCTGTAAAAAAGGATTACGATAATATACAGTGTCAGTGCGGATATGGTTGCCCAGATGGAAAACCGGTAGGATTGCCAGTGTCCCGGAGGAGCAAACTGGATTTTCTTTTTATTCGGCTTATTTGACATTCTGTTTCTCCGCAGCAGTAATGCTGCCGGGATAGACAAAATCAATCGCCTGGGGAACTATCTCATAACGGACGGATGTGTCATAAAAGACTTCTCCGTCAAAAACAATGCTCATAACCGTATCCGAGCTGATCGAAAGGGAACGTCCCCTGTAATGATTAATGTAAAACTTCCATTTGGTATACAGGCCGCGGTGGTAATCGTTGATGATACGGGGAATGAGGAGTTTCGGTATGTTTTTTATCAGGTATATATCCAGAAGGCCGTCGTCTATTTTTGCGTCAAAGGGGCCGGGCAGGCCCTTGCCGTAGCAGGGAGAATTTGCGACCGTCAGACTCAGATAGGAACCGTTTAAATTTTTCCCGTCAAGCTCTATACGGTAATCCTGGCCCCCGCTCCCGCCCTTTCTGATAATTTCCAGCGCTCCCGCACTCTGATAACAAAAATTAATGGGAAGGGGCAGCTTTTCATATATTTCCGCACCCCTCTGATAGCCCATGGCTTCCACTCCCACAAGACTGGCATTGATGCTGAAGTTATTGCCTATCCTCATGACATCAATATTTATTACATGGGAGAACACAAGATTCCGCAGGGAGCGGAAATGCCTCAGTACGGCTTCTCCCCCGAAGGTGTAGAGAAAAGAATTGTTGGTTCCCATGGGATAGGCGGCTATCTGCACATTTGGAAGCCCCTGCACGCCGTTGACCACCTCAAAGAGCGTGCCGTTTCCCCCGACCGCATAGACCCGGACCAGGGAATCGGCCCTGGAAACATAACGGCGGGTAAAACCTACCGCATCCCTTTTCCACCGTGTAAGGTGGATGTCGTACTCCAGTTGGGGATAGCTTGAAAAGAATGTCCGTATTCCGGCTATAAAATCGCCGGTCTTGTCTTTGAGCATCCTTGCCTTCGGGTTTATGATGAACAGATGCTTCATTCATCCTTCTCCGGATGTTCCAGAAGTTCCCGGATGGCGGTCAGGGCTTCGTCATAATCGACATTGTTGAGCTTTTCACAGATAAAGGCCAGTTTTTTTCCGGTTTCCTCATCCAGGCCCGCATTGTGAACATAGGGGACAAGATACTCCTGGGCCTTGAAGGCATCGTAGCTTTCACACGCTCCGGCAGCCTTTTTGAGGGCCCCGGAGAGTTCCTCTGCCAAAACACCGGCCCCGGCGGCATCCGTTTCCGCAGTATTACTGCTGCCGGTTTTTATCCCGAGAGAGACCAGGCTTTCCACAAGCGCCTCAAGTCTTTTTCTGAAGGCAGGATAATTTATTTTGCAGAATTCTCCGTTGCCGGCCTTGCTTTCCTTTTCAAGACGCAGGGCTTCTTCTCCCAGGCCGGACGCGCCGATGTTGTTGAGGGCGCCTTTGGCCCCGTGAACCTCTATGGCAAAGGCGGGAAGATCATCGTTTCCAAGAAAGGAATCCATGCGCTCAATGGAATTCCGGAAGACCGGGGCGGAAAATTTAATCAATTCAAAGTATTGTTCCGCAGAACCTGCCAGAAGGTTCAACCCGCGGTCAACATCGAGGCCCTCAATGGCTCTGGCAGCCTGCAGGGGATCCGGTTTCCTGTCCATCATTTCTTCCTCCGGGAGAAGGTCTTCAGAATCCTGTACTTTCACAGAGGCTATGTCCACCTTTTTGACGGAAGCAGAAAGCCGGCTTTCATTCGGATCTTCCCGGGAAGCAGAGATACTGCTCCTTCTTAAAAAGGCATAGGAGACAATATCCTGAATAAAGGTAAGACTCGTATCGTCATTGATAAAAGGTCCGCGTTCTTTTCCGCTTTCCATTATGACATAGGCCATGAGTTCTTCCCCGGCAAAGAGGGGAACTATGCAGAGGAAGAAAGAGTAGCGGCTCGTAAAAATAAGCCCGGCTTCCTTGAGGCTGTACGCGTTAAAATTTACGTATTTTTTGTCTTTGATAAAGGATATGACCTGCCAATGATAAGGAAATTCGCTGTCCTGGGGCCAGGGACTTTCGCCTTTGGAAGAACAGACTATGGCTTTTCCCTTTTCAAGACAGATCATGGTGGCGGTAGAAACCTTGAAATTTCTGCAGATAATCCTGAGTATGGCATCCAGGGCTTCACGGTTGTCCTGGTATTTGTATATTGTGCTGTTGAGCCTTGTGTAGAGTTCCAGCATCTGGCGGTTTTGTTCCTCGATGCCCAGATGGAGCCGGAACTGTTCCACCATAAGGTTCAGGGATCGGGAGAGGATACCCAGTTCGTCGGCGGAATCGAAGACGGCGATTTCTTCTTCAAGATTCCCCTGGGAAATTTTATCGCTTGCCATGGTGAGAATATGAATGGGACTTGAAATCGATCTGTAAATGTAGAAGATCAGCGCCACAAAAACACCCACGACCGCCAAAAGGGAGATGATGACGGGGGTGATCACCGGACGGATATCTTTAATTACTTCACTTTCCGGTATGGCGGCATAGACATACAGCGGTTTGTCAATATCGTCAATAAAGACGGGGTGAAAGAGAACGTAGGCCCTGCCCCCGAAAAGCGGACTCCTTTCGCTTGTTATCTGAATCTCGCGCCGTTCGTCAAATGCATCCAGGATTGCCCCGATATGCGAAAACTGAATCTCTTCAACATGCCTGCCTATATTGGAAAAATCCCTGGCGTGAACCACCGTCCCGTTGGAATTGATAAGCATGGAAACGGCGTTTTTTATAAATTCGTCCCCCAGCACCAGGGAGGAGAGCAGTACATCTATTCCGACGCAGCCGATAAATCTGTTTTCGCGGAAAACCGGAGAAGCCACAGTAAAGGTGTTGAGCAGCCCTTCGCCGGTTTTATAATCCCAGAAGAATTTTTCATTTTCCCCGGCAATGTCGGTGTAGGATTTTTCGGTCCTTTTCGGGATGACATAATAGTAGCCTTCATCAGGATCGTCAATGGTTTTTTCGTCCATGTCGTTGACAACAGTAAGCTTGCCATTCTGGAGACTGAATGAACGTATATAGCGTCCCGAGGGGGCTCCCGGATACTCTCCGGCATGTTCGGCATCCCTGCCGTCAAAGGCATCCGGTTCAAACGCAAGCCAGCAATTGACAACGGCCGGGTTTTTCAGCATGGAGATAATGTGCCTGTCGCCCGCCTCCCTGGCGCCGGGATCTTCCGCCTTTATATGCTCCAGTTCCTCCGCCACAATCTTTACCGAAAGGCGGGAATTTTCAAGAAAACTGCGGAGGCTCATCTCGTTGTAGAGCGCCAGTTTCTGTACGTTCTGTCCGACCTCACGTATCTTTTCATTGTAGATCGTCTGCAGAATCAGTGCGGATATCAGGATAAAGATAAGCAGAAAGGGAACCGCCACAAAAAAGATAATATTTGTCCAAATACTTTTTTTCATTCCGATCCGGCCTCCTGGAAATCCGGCGCCGCGGTTTTTCAGGCGGTAGTGGAAGTATGTTTCGTCATGGCTTCTGCAGCCATCTCATCACAGATCTCTTCAAAGGCGTCGATAATCTTCGGATCAAAATGCACGCCCCTTCCGGACACTATATGATCGTGGGCTTCTTCGGGACTAAGGGCCTTGCGGTACACCCTGTCCGCCACCAGTGCGTCATACACATCCGCCACCGCCATGATGCGGGAGATAAGGGGAATGTCGTCCCCCTTTAGACCGCGGGGGTAGCCTGAACCGTCCCACTTTTCATGATGCCCTTCCGCAACGATTTTGGCATAGCGGAGGTAATGCTGGGTTGGAGTCCTTTCAAACATCTGCTGAAGGATCCGGGCGCCGATTGTCGTATGGGTTTTCATGACGGCGAATTCTTCCGCGTCCAGCCGGCCCGGTTTGAGCAGTATGGAATCACTGATGCCGATCTTGCCTATATCGTGGAGGGGGACGGCCTTTATCGACATGGCTATCTCGTCTTCGTTGAAAAGATCCAGAAACTGTCCCTGCCGCAACAGTTCGTGGATGAGGAGTTCCGCATAGCGGCTGGTACGCTGCACATGACCGCCGGTATTTTCATCCCGCGCCTCAATAAGTTCCGAGAATGAAAGAACGATGCTGTCTTCAAGTTCCTTTACCGTTTTTTGAAGATCCTGCTGATAGGCGGAAAGCTGGGAATGGAGTTTGATCCGGTGGATAAGGATGCTCTTTTCAAAAGGCTTGGTTATAAAATCCACCGCCCCGGATTCGAGCCCCTTAACCTCGGTATCACTGTCGTGATTGGCGGTAAGGAAAATTACCGGAACGTGGAAGAGCCGCGGATTCTGTTTGAGACGGGCAATGGTTTCAAAGCCGTTCATCTCCGGCATTTCAATGTCAAGGAGTATCAGATCCGGCGCCTGTTTGGAACAGATCTGCAGGGCCTGCGCGCCGGATTTTGCCAGCAGCACCTGGTAATTTCCCGCAAGCTGAATTTGAATATGTTTGAGGATAGTCAGGTTATCATCAACTACTAGTATCTGTTTCATACTTCTACCCTTTTTTTATGTGGCAAGAGCTATGTGGCAAGAGCAGCCTCATACATGGCTATATACTTTTTGGCGGAAATTTCCCAGGAAAAACTCTGATTCATTCCCCGGCTCCGCATGCCTTCGATATCCTCCCGCCGGTTGTAGTAGGCCCAGACCGCCCAGCCTACGGTATTGTATATTGCGGAAGGATTAAGATCGTCAAACATAAAACCTGTTCCGCCGCCTGAGTCCTGATTGTAATTTTCTACCGTATCAGCGAGGCCCCCGGTGTTCCGCACGATGGGAAGGGTTCCATAGGCCAGGGAGTACATCTGGTTGAGGCCGCAGGGTTCGTAGCGGCTGGGCATAAGGAAGAAGTCGCTGCCCGCCTCAATAAGATGGGAGAGTTCCTCGCTGTAGCCTATCTTTGCCTTGAAGTTTGAAAGCCTGGAAGAAAGGCTGCGGATCTCGTTTTCGCACCAGCTTTCCCCCGTACCGAGGATTACAAACTGAAGATCCATGTCCCGGCAGATGGAAAAGGCCGAACCATAACCGGGGCCGAAGAGTTCTCCCACCCCCTTCTGATCCACCAGACGGCTGATCATGCCGACAACGGGAACATCCGCCCTGCCGGCCAGGCCGAATTCCTTCTGCAAAGCTTCTTTTGCCTTTGCCTTTCCCGCCATATTTTTTGCCGAATACGGGACGGGAATGAATTTATCTTTGGCGGGATTCCAGAGTTCCGTATCTATGCCGTTAAGGATCCCCTGGTAGTCTTCGGAACGGTAACGCAGAACCCCGTCCAGCCTGAAACCCTGGGCTTGAGTCTTGGTTTCTTCCGCATAACGGCGGGAAACGGTGTTGAGCTTGCCGGCGCAGCAGATTCCGGCCTTGAGGAGATTCATCATGTTCCAGTCTTCGAATCCTGCCGCCCCGAATACGTCCCAGTTGAGGGAGGTAAACCAGTAGTTATCCTTACTGTAGATTCCCTGGTAGCCGAGATTGTGAATCGTCAGCACCGATTTTGTATTGTCAAAGCCCGGAAAGTACTTTTCCCCGAATTTGAGGAAGACGGGAACCAGGGCGCCGGGCCAGTCATGGGCATGGAGAATATCGGGCTCCCACCGGAGTTTGCGGCAGAGCTGAAATACGGCCCGGCAGAAGAAACTGAAACGCCGGGGATTATCCAGAAAGTCCGGTTCCGAAGGAGTACCGTAGATCCCGTCCCGGCCGAAGAATTTTTCATGATCAACAAAGAAGATTTCTATGGGGTTTTTCCCGGGGGAACCGGGCAGCCTTGTTTTATATATGGCGCACCATTCTTCGCCGCCGCCTGTACCCACCCCCAGGGGGCCTTCCAACTGCTCCAGAGCCTCCCGGTCTATGTTGTAGTACCGGGGAATGACGATCTTTACCTCATGCCCCAGTTTCGCCAGAGCCATGGAAAGGCTTGAAACCGTATCCGCAAGGCCTCCGGTTTTGGCAAAAGGGGCCGCCTCGCTTGAGGCCATCATTATTTTCATCAGAAACTGTCCACCATGGAGAGTCCCGATTCCTGTACAAGGGCAAGGCCCTTGTCATGCTCCTGCAGCTTGAAGATAACCACCGCCTTCCCCTCCTTGCCTTCCAGGGATGCGTAGAGATATTCGATATTTACCCGGGATTTCTGGAAAAGTTCCATAACCTTGGCAAGGCTTCCCGGCCTGTCTTCTATCTCCACGGCGGCCACATTGGTGATCCGGGTGGTAAAACCCGCCTCCTGCAGGGCCAGCAGAGCCTTTTGATGATCGTTGACAATTAACCGCAGAATCCCAAAATCCGCCGTGTCGGCAATGCTTATCGCCCGGAGATTGATCCCCGCGTTGGCCAGAACTTTGGTTACTTCTCCCAGCCGTCCCGCATTATTCTCCAGAAAAACCGATATCTGTTTGATTTCCATAAATGACGCTCCTTGTATGAAAGGTAGGGTTATAAGGGTATTCTCTTTAAATTCCCCCCTTCACCCTCTATTATAAACTAGATCTTCCGGTTGTCGATAACCCGTTTTGCCTTGCCTATTGAACGTTCAATGGTTTTGGGCTCCACAAGCTTTACCTTGACGCCGATCTGAAGCTTGCTCTTCATCACTCCTTCTATCCTGGCTCTCAGGGCCTCAAGCCCCCTGGTTTCATCGCTGAAGAATTCCTTCTTTACCTCTACCTGGAGTTCTACATCGTCCAGATGGCTTTCTCCCCGGCTTACCACGATAAGGTACTGGGGTTCCGTGCCTTCGATCTCGATGAGGGCCTGCTCTATCTGGCTGGGGAAGACATTAACCCCCCGGATGATAAGCATATCGTCGGTACGGCCGAAGAGCCGGTGCATCCGTACCGTGGTCCGTCCGCAGGAACAGGGCTCCCTCATGAGGAAAGTGATGTCCCGCGTCCGGTAACGGAGAAGGGGAGTGCCCTCCTTGGTGAGGGTGGTGAATACCAGTTCCCCCTTTTCTCCGTTGGGCAGAACCTTTCCCGTTTCCGGATCGATGATCTCCGGATAGAAGAAGTCTTCGTTTACGTGAAGCCCGTTCTGGGCCTCGCATTCAAAGGAGACGCCGGGCCCGATGATCTCGGTGAGGCCGTAAATATCGTAGGCCTTCATGCCGTAGCGGCCTTCTATTTCCTTCCTCATGTTTTCGCTCCAGGGCTCCGCGCCGAAACAGCCTTTGTTTATGGGAAGCTTGTGGAGGTCTATGCCCGCGTCGACGGCCTCTTCGGCCATGTAGAGAGCGTAGGAAGGGGTGCAGGTGAGCATCGTGGAACCAAAATCCTGCATAACCATGAGCTGACGGGCGGTATTCCCGCTGGACATGGGAAGTACCTCCGCCCCGATACTCAGGGCTCCGTAATGGGCCCCCGGCCCCCCGGTAAAGAGACCATAACCGTAACAGTTCTGGACAATATCGTCCCTGGTACAGCCGCCCCCGGCCAGGGTCCGGGCCATGGATTCCCGCCAGATATTGATATCGTTTATCGTATATTCATCCACAACAGGCTTTCCCGTGGTGCCGGAACTCATGTGGACTTCTACGATCCGGTCTTTGGGACAGGCCAGAAGCCCCCGGGGATAGTTTTCCCTGAGATCATCCTTCGTGGTAAAGGGGAGTTTTTCGATGTCCTCAAGACTCCTGATGTCCCGGGATCCGATCCCCAGTTCATCCATTTTTTTCCGGTAAAAAGGCACATTGGCATAGAGCATCTCTACCAGGTTTTTCAGATGCGCCAACTGGAGCTTTTTCCGTCCTTCCGCTTCCATACATTCGTATTCGGGATTAAAAATCATGACATGTTCCTTTTTACGTTAGTAATAAGAGACTGTTTCAAAACTTCAGCTTCTGAAGCAGACTCGTAAATCTGGATCACAGTATACCAATATAGGGAAAATCAGGGCAAGGCATGTTTGCAAATTTGGAAATAAGAGGAATTTTTGATTGACTATTATTGAAAGCCGTTTCATAATATTGTTATAGCGAAAAACGGTGAAATTTCGCTTACCATAATTCCAGGAGGAAATTTAATGAAGAAGATTGTATTTATCACTTTAGCGCTGCTCTGTCTTGCCCTTGCTTCATGCAGCGGCAAGAAAGAGGCGGCAAGTTCCGCTCCGGTCAGTTCTGCGGATCTGGAAAATACCGCGGAGTCCGGTACACTCTACTACTGGTCCTGTTTTACCGGCGATTCCAAGACCTGGGATGAATGGCGGGTCGGCGAATTCGCCAAACTGTACCCCGGCATCAAGGTAGACATGCAGTCCGTGCCGGAAAGCGCCGGTATCAACAATGGCAAGCTGCTCTCCGCCATTGCCGCCGGTACCGCGCCCGACCTTATTGTTGCGGATGACTATATTTCCGCCTTCGGATTCGCAGGACAGAGCGCCTTTGAAGCCTGGGATCCCTACCTTGAAGCCATCGATCTTTCAATCGACAGCTTCATGCCCGGTTTCAAGAATCTCATGGTTTATAAGGGGAAAACCTATCTTCTGCCCCAGGATTCCAACGTGATCATGCTCTACATCAACACCGACATGGTGAAGGAAGCGGGTCTGGACATCAACAGCTATCCCAGGACCATGGACGAACTCAATGA
>JAIRNJ010000150.1 GCA_031258115.1 Treponema sp.
GTGCCACCAGTGGCCCAAAAATCTCGATTATCCGGCGTCCTTTGGCAGTTTGCAGGGTAAAAAATCGCCTGATCGGCGATTTTTTGGGGTTTTACGCGCGAAGCGCAACAAACTGCTAGAATTTTCCTTTCTGGATGGCTTTTTCAATGGAATCGGTAACAAGCCGGAGATACCATTCATAATTGAAGGGCTGTTTGGTTCTCACTACAGGCTTTAACTCTGCTTCCAGGGCATCGTGACAGGGTTCGCAAATGTCCCGGTGAGCCATGTGGAAATAATTGCGTTCGGATACAGGCTGCTGTATTACCTTTCGGCACACATCGCAGGTAAGGGTCTTCATGGTAAACTCCTCATATAAATTATAATATATAAAAGATATATCCCCTTATCTTCGATAATGTCGAGATCTTCTAGGGATACATATATTATATCATCTGAAAGAAGGAAACTCAATATGCAAAGTAAAAAAAGAGCGGGAATTGCGAATAAGGGCTTTCATGTAAAAGATCGTCTCTATAGTCCATCCGATCCGCTGATCATCGCGGAGCTGGGGACTTCCCACGGGGGAGAGCGGGAAAAAGCCAGGGCCCTTGCCGATGCGGCCGCGGAAGCAGGGGCAAACTGCATCAAATTCCAGATAGTGTATGCGGAGGAGATTCTGCACCCAAATACCGGAGAAGTGGCCCTGCCCGGAGGCAGAATACGGCTCTACGACCGTTTCAAAGAGCTGGAAACAGGGCCGGAATTCTATGCCGAAATGAAAAACTATGTGGAAAAGCTGGGGCTTCTCTTCCTCTGTACCCCGTTTGGCCCCAGGAGCGCCGTGGAATTGCATAGACTACAGCCGCTTCTCGTTAAAATCGCCTCTCCGGAGCTCAATTATAGCGAACTTTTGCAGGAAATTTCCTGCTGGGGGCTGCCGGTTCTGCTTTCAAGCGGAGTTTCAAGGCTTGGGGACATTGAAGCCGCACTGGAAGAGCTGGCCTCCATCCCTGTATGCCTGCTCCACTGCGTTACAGCCTATCCCGCGCCGGAAAGGGATTATAACCTGAGACTGCTAACTACGCTCTCTTCAATATTTGGAAGGCCGGTAGGCATATCCGACCATAGTTTAGATCCGGAACTGGTTCCTGTCCTGGCATTGAGCCGGGGAGCCGCCATAATAGAGAAGCATTTCTGCCTTTCACGGGAAGATCCGGGTCTGGATGACCCCATTGCCCTGCCGCCCGGAGACTTCGGCCTCATGGTAAAGGCTCTTCGGAGGGCTGCGCACGAGGGTACAGAGGAGACAATAGCCCGTTACAGCCGGGAAAGGGGAGAAGATACGGTAGAAGGGGTTCTGGGAGACGGGATAAAACGGCTTGCCCCCTCGGAAAAGGCCAACTATGAGCGGACAAACCGCTCCATACACGCGCTAAAGGACATAGCTCCCGGAGAAATACTCAGCGAAACGGGAATCGCCGTTCTGAGAACCGAAAAAATCCTCAGGCCGGGGCTTCCGCCCTCCTGGAAACAGCGGATTCTGGGGGCAAGGGCGGCCGCCTTTATCCCTGCCGGAGAAGGCATACGGCTTGAAGATCTCCTCTTCCAAAAGAAAAATTAGGTAGCAGGTAGAATGGAGGGATTTTATTCTTTGAAAGCATTGCAAAGTATGTTATAATTAGTCTATTATTGAAAATACCTTGATAAAAGTACTTTTTGGGGAATTGGGGATATAATACAGAATGGCGAATATACCCACAGGGCCCGCTCAATATCTGGCCCGTTTTAGCGAACAAAGTATAGCCTGCAGCCCCTATGCATTGACCAAATTGGGGGTTGACCGGAGTCACTGTTTTCTCAAGATCGATGAATATATGATCCTCTGCGTGCCCTTCCAGTTCGGTTTCAAACGCTCCATCTTTCTGGCCTCCCTCTCCAAGCAGGAGATGGCCTTCTTCCAAAAGTATGTAAACGGCATCGTGGGACTTTCCATCGGCTTCATCATCGATCCCAAGAAGGAACCGATCAAGTTTTTTATACGCTGTAATCTGGTTACCATCGGAGCGATGAAGGGCCGGGATAATGTCGGCCTTTTCGTTGTGGATTACAAAACCACCCCGGATGAACTGGTGAACATGCTCGGCCGTTTTCTGGAAACCCAGGACAGAATCAAGATGCAGTACGAAGATTACGGCAAAGCGCCCATCAAAATAACCGGAGAAGTGGCAAAGATCATGGGTTATAACATGTATGCCACCATCTCCGAGCCCAATATACAGGAGCGTAAGATCCAGGTTTTTTCCCTGAGCACCAAAACCATTGAACATCTTGAGGCCGCAGGCGCTCCTCTGCGGACTGCGGGTACCTCGGTGGCGTATCAAATCTACTTCCGCAAGTACCGGATCTCCATTGCCGGAACCATTACCGGTTCCCAGGCCCTGCCGCAGGGCCTGGTACGAACTACAGCTACGATCAGCTACAGTCCTGAACTGGTAGAAGTGATCGATGATTACTGGTATAATTCCCGGACAAATTCAAATCCAAAATAGGTACATATATGCCGATTATTGAACCCAGGATACTCAAAGGCTTCCGGGATTTTTTGCCTTCGCAGGAAATTGCCAGGCGGAGCCTTATGGAGACTGTTGAAGGCGTGTTCCGCTCCTTCGGCTTTGTTCCCATCGATACCCCCGCTCTTGAATATGCGGAGATCCTTCTGGGCAAGGGCGGCGGAGAGACTGAAAAACAAATCTACCGTTTCAAGGATAACGGAGACCGGGATGTGGCCCTCCGTTTCGATCTTACCGTTCCCTTTGCCCGCTTTGTGGCCCTTCATCAGGCTGAAATAACCCTGCCCTTCAAACGTTACCACATGGCAAAAGTCTGGCGGGGGGAAAATACCCAGCGGGGCCGTTACCGGGAATTCACCCAGTGCGACTTTGATATTGTCGGAAGCGACAGCCCCGGAGCCGATTTTGAGATCCTCCTCATGATGAGGGAGACAATGAAGGCATTGGGCGTTGAGGCCCTCGTTCATCTGAACCACCGGGGTCTTTTCAATCGTTTCCTTGAGTATAGGGGGATCAGGGATAAATCCGTAGAGATCCTCCGCAGTGTGGACAAGCTTTCCAAGATCGGAGAGGAAGAAACGGGGAAACAGTTGGAAGAGATAGCCGGAAAGGAACAGGCCGGGGCTGTTCTGGAATACATAAACGCGGGGGGGACTTTTGAAGAGATCCTCGATACCCTCAGCGGCCTTGCGGGGGGGCCCTGTCCCGAATCTGAGAGGCTTTCCGTTTTACGCCGTTTCATAATCGATACAGGTACGGAAGCTTCCTTTGAGCTTGATCCTTCGATTACCCGCGGGCTGGATTACTATACGGGCATCGTGTATGAGACCTTCCTCAAAGATGATCCTGCCATCGGCTCTGTGTGTTCCGGAGGCCGCTACGATGATCTGGCAGGGCTCTACATGAAAGACCGGATCAGCGGCGTGGGTTCTTCCATCGGCCTTGACCGGCTCATAGCCGCCCTGGAAAACCTGGGGAAACTTGAAAGGCTCAGTTCCTATGCGAAGCTTGCCGTGGCCGGGAGCCGGGAGGAAGACGGGGGCCGCTGTCAGGCCCTGGCGGAGCGTTTCCGCTCTGGGGGGATAGCCTGCGAGGTTCTCCTGGAGCCTGCCGGTTCGGCAGATCCCAGGCAGCTCACTAAACAGTATATTCTGGCGGAGAAGAAGGGCGCCCGATGGCTCCTGATCCTCACCGGGGACTCTGAAAAATTTACCCTGAGGGATCTGAAAAAACGGGAAAACCGGGAAGACCTTTCTTTTGAGGAAGCGCTTAAGATTGCAGGAAATTAAAAATCACAAGAAATGAGACGGCGGCCCCGGATTACCGGGCTTGTTCCGAAACTTTTGAACAGGCTCAAGCTCCCTTAATTCACCATTCTTCCATGGCTTTTTTGAAGGCCGGGCCTGAGGCGCGGATACGTTTTTCGTCTACGCAGTAGGCAAAACGAAGCCAGCCCGGCGTGCCGAAACTGGAACCGGGCACCCCGAGGATCAGGTACTTTTTCAGGTGTTCGGCAAAGGCCCTGTCGTCTCCGGCGGATTCATCAGCCTTTGCGGGCACCTTGCAGAAGAGGTAAAAGGCCCCCTCCGGTTCGGCATAGCCGAGCCCTGCCGCATCAAGAAGCTCCCTGAAGGCGTCCCGGCGCCGTTCATAGATACTCACATCGACCCGCTCTTCGGTAAGCTCCGCCACGATACGCTGCATCAGCGCCGGAGCGTTGACGTAACCGAGCACCCTGGTAGCGTAGATGAGGCCGTTCATGACGGCGTCTTTGT
>JAIRNJ010000158.1 GCA_031258115.1 Treponema sp.
CTTCTTTGAGGCCCGAAGGGGATTCTTCAGGAAGCGGAAGAGTATAGTCTGTGAAATGCTCCGCATTTTTTTCCGGCAGCAGGGCCGCAAATAAGGAAAGGGCTTCGGGGTTTTCACAAAGGTAATCCAGAACTTTTTCCGCCGAGCGGGAAAGGCTTAAGGGGGAGGAGGAGATTCCCCCGTTATCGATCAGGCAGCGGGCCCGGACAAGATCCCGGAAACCTGCCCTGGTTACGGCAAAACGGGCCGCGGCATGGAGTATCCCCTCCGCGGAAGAGTCTGAAGAAGCCGTGGCCGCTACAAATGCAGGCCCGATCCTGTAGGCGCCTTCGGAGAGGCTTAGGGGTATCTGCCAGGAGAGGGTAGGTTCCCCCCCGAATGTCCAGGCCGCATAAGCGGCTGCCGTTTCGGCAAAGGCCTCAAAGGGATCCGGGCTTGAAAGTTCCGCCTTAACGCTGATCCGCCGGGGAAAGAAGAGGGAAAACAGGAGCCTTCCGGGAATTTCCATTTCGCTTTCCCATGAATCAAAGCCCGGAAGGACCGCCTCAAGATGATGATCTCCCCGGTTTATAAAAACCTTGCAGGGGCTGGTATCTATATACACCCCATCCACCCGGAAGGCTGCGCCCCCGGGTTCCGATTCTACGATAACAAGACTTCCCGGACGGTAAAGTCCGGGGAAAAGGATCAGAAAAAAGAGGATGACGAGGATGATTACAAGGTAGAGAAACGCCAGATAGCGGCCCGGTTTTATTCCGAGTATGGGCTTAAGGTGGACTATATCATCTTCCGGCATTTCAAAATTATAAGTCCTGGAAAATATAGTGTCAATTGAGCCGGTTCTAAAAATCATGATCCCCGCCGGATTCCGGTAAGCCTTGCTTGTATGAAAGGGATCTTCGTGATAAATTTGTTTTATATGGCAATGGCGCAGACTGCGAAAGAGACAGGGTTTTTTGACCGCCTGCAGGGTATTACCGAGGCCTTTCTCACCAGGAGGCGGCGGATAAAACGGCTGCGGAAAGAGAAACAGCAGAAGAAGAATCCCGTCCTGGACTGGCTGGAAGCTTTTCTATGGGCTGCCGGAGTTGTCCTCCTCATCAATCAGTATCTCTTCCAGGCGTATCAGATCCCTTCAGGCTCCATGATAGACACTCTGCTGATTGGGGATCACATCTTTGTGAACAAGCTTATCTACGGCCCGGAATTGCTTCCCGGCCTTGCCAAGCTTCCCAGCCCCGTAAAGCCGAAGCGGAACGATATCATCATCTTTGAAAACCCTTCATATATTTCCAGGGGCCCTGTCTTTGATATTGCCCAGCGGATCATCTATATGCTCACCCTCTCCCTTGTGGATATAGACAAGGATGAATCCGGGGAGCCCAAGGCCCATTTTTTGATCAAGCGGGCGGTAGGCATGGGGGGCGACCACTTCACCATGGAAAGGGGAAACATGAGCATCCGCTTTGC
Organism: Treponema sp.; assembly: GCA_031258115.1. Classification (GTDB taxonomy): domain Bacteria; phylum Spirochaetota; class Spirochaetia; order Treponematales; family Breznakiellaceae; genus JAIRNJ01. The sequence goes on from JAIRNJ010000158.1 coordinate 1,471, forward strand.
AGGGGAAGACCGTTGGGTGGATGAACGGGATTACCAAAAGGCCAGGGGCTGGAAACACCGGCTCTCCCGGCTCGTTCCCGAAGACGCATACCCCGTGCTGGAAGCGGCGGGGAAACGTGCGGCCTGGCAGGATCTGGGCCTTACGCCGCCGGAGCGGCTCAGGGAGGCGTCGGCAGGCCTGAACGGTATGCGCTATCCTGATTTTATTGCCCTGGAACGGAGCAGGCTCCAGACTCTCAGAAGTTTTGAACCTGATGAAGAAAGATACCGTATGCTCCTGGCCCGTCACCGGCTTGGCTGGTATGTGCCGGAAAACCGTCTTCTGCCCCTGGGGGATAACCGGGATAATTCGAGAGACGGCCGCTACTTTGGGCCCGTTCGGATGACAAAGGTGCTGGGTCAGGGTTCGCTAAAATACTGGCCCCTGAGACGCATTGGATTTATTAATTAGTGTCTGTCCATAATTAGGAAGAAAGACGATGTTTGATAAGGGACGGAAATACAGTTACAAAGACCAAAAGAGCCAGAGGCAAAAAATTCTCTGGATCTTCCTCTGCATCGTCATAATTTTTACGGTATACAATTCCCTCTCTTCATTCTTTTTTTCCATGCGGGTGCTGGAGAACAATACCATGCAGCCGGAATTGAAGCCTGGCGAGCGTTTTATTTTTTCTTCCTTTCCTGTGTATTCATTTTTTTCGCGCATCAATGCCCTTAAGAGGATTCCTTTCCGGCGGGGGGATATTGTTCTTGTTGATACGGGAACCGGAGAGAAACGGAGTGTAGTTCAGGTACTGCTGGACGGCGCCATCCGTTTTTTTACCGCCCAGCGGATAGGGCTCGGCAGGGCGGAAAATTCAACCTATATCAAAAGAGTAATAGCTCTGCCGGGAGACGAAATTGTCATGACTAATTTTGTCATGAGGGTTAAGACAGAGGAGAGTTCCTACAGCCTTACCGAATTTGAACTTTCGCAGAGACCTTACGAAGTGACGATACCTCAAATTCCCGCCCTCTGGGATGATTCCATGCCCTTTTCAAGAAACATGGAGACGATAAGTCTTGGGCCGGATGAATGTTTTGTCCTTTCCGACGACAGAAGTAATACCAACGATTCCCGTACCTGGGGGCCCATTCCCCTGAACAGAATAAGCGGCAGGGCGATCTTCCGTTACTGGCCGCTTACCCGTCTGGGCCCTCCCTGATCCATGATCTCCTCTCTCTATATCCATGTTCCCTTCTGTGCCGCAAAATGCGATTACTGCGATTTCTATTCGATACCGGTAAAAAACAGGGACGAAAGAATCGGGCGCTACATTGAAGAAATTCTGCGCAGTACGGAAGCGGAGCTGGAGCGTTTTCGGGTAGAATCAATACCGTCAATATATATCGGAGGAGGAAGCCCTTCCATGCTTGGGGCGCAGAGGATGACAGCTCTGCTGCTGGGCCTTTCCGGTATCCTTTCCCGGCGGAGTATCTCTTTTCCCCCGGAGTTTACCGTTGAGGCAAACCCCGAGTCCGCGGACAGGGATTTCCTTTCCTGCTGCCGGGACAGCGGTGTAACGAGGCTTTCCCTTGGGCTGCAGAGTTTCTGCGAATCTACCCGCAGACAGCTTGGGCGGGCAGGGGAAAGCGCATCTCTCACCCGGAGCCTTGCCCTGGCCTCCGGGTTCTTTCCCGGAAACTTCAACGCGGATCTTATGGCAGCTCTCCCCGGTCAGGATGAAAGGGAATTGCTTTCCGGCATCGAAAAACTTCTGGAATATGCTCCTTCCCATGTTTCCCTTTACAGTCTTACTGTTGAAGAAGAGACGCCCCTGGCCCGGCGGCTTTCCGGATCCAAACTTTCCCTTCCCCCCGCCGAAGAAGCCGACCGGATCTGGATAGCGGGCCGGGACGCCCTGGAAGAAGCCGGCTATGAACAATACGAGGTTTCAAACTTTGCCCTGCCCGGTAAAAGGAGCCTCCACAACATCCGCTACTGGCGCATGGAGAACTGGCTTGGCACAGGGCCCGGCGCATCGGGAACCATTATCGACGAAGAAGCGGGTACCGGCATGCGTTACACTGTTCCTGCGGATCTGGATGTATGGCTTTTGGGCCAGGGAGATGAGGCTGCGGGTGAAGCACTCGACAGGTTTACCCTCATGAAGGAGAGTATCCTCATGGGCTTCCGCTGCATTGAAGGCCCCGATCCCTTTCTTTTCCGCCGCCGTTTTGGCCTGGATATCGAAGAGGCAATTCCCAAAACCCTTGAAAAATGGCGCGGGAGAGGTTTTGTTAAAAAAAATGCATCCGCAATGACAGGGGAAGGCCTCCTTTTTCTTGATTCCTTTGTCATTGACGCGTTTAATGAACTTGAGACTATTCTCCCTGCCGGCCGTTCCGGTAGCGTTCCGAAAATTCCCGGGGGGTCACAGTCTTCCCTTTCACGGTAATGGATATTCTGAAATAAGCGGTCTCCACAGGCAGCCCCGGCCCTTTTCCGGGGATGCGATCCGGTGTGTTTACAAACCAGCACTCTCTAGAAAATGTATAGTGCTGCATGATAATCTCCTGGGTATTACTGTTTTTAGGAAAGAGCTCCTATTACCCCTTTACCGCTCCAATCACAATTCCGGTTTTGAAGTATTTCTGCAAAAAGGGGTAGATTATAATAATCGGTATCATGGAAACAAAGAGCTTGGCAAAGAGCAGCGCCCGCCGTGAAATTTCAACCAAACGCCGCGCTTCTTCTATATTTGAGACCGTCAGGCTGGCGGCTACTTGGGTTCTGATATAATTCTGCAAAGGATACTTGGCGGCGTCTTTCATGTACAACAAGGCGTCGAACCAGGCGTTCCAGTGGTTCACAAAGCAAAACAAGGTGAGGGTCGCCATGACCGCCCCCGACATAGGGAGGATTATCCGTGCCAAGGTGGTAATATGATCGGCTCCGTCGATAGATGCCGCTTCCTGCATCTCCCGGGGAATTTGACGGAAAAAATTCATCATGATAACCACATTAAATACCGGGATACCCACCGGTAATACCAGGGCCCAGATATTGTTCATCAGGTGCAGCCGGGTCATCAGGATATAGGTGGGGATGAGGCCGCCGTTAAAAAGCATGGTAAACACCACAAGGGCTGAATAGAGGGTACGCATAGGGAAATCTTTACGGCTGTGGGATAAAGG
>JAIRNJ010000169.1 GCA_031258115.1 Treponema sp.
CGGAGCCAAATTCCACGGTTATGGATTCGGGCCGGAACGCTACCTTTTGAGCGGCGTTCCCCACTTTAAGGACTGTACCTTTACCGGTGTCTTCCCTTTTGCAAAGATCGATTTTATTGATGAAACTTTTCCCGGTAAGGTCAGCCTTCATGCGTTTAATCCATTCATTCCCTTAAATGATAAGGACTCAAGTCTTCCCGGCGCTTTCTTTGAAGTAGAAGTCACCAATACCGGAGAAAAGACACGGGACTATACGGCATGCCTTTCGGTAGCGAATCCCTACAAGGAGGACGGGAGGTTCAACAGCTACCGGAGTAAGGGCGGGATAAGTGCAATAAAGATGAACCGGATTAAAACAAACACGCAGGACATACGGGATGGCGATATGACTATCGCAGTTAACGGAAAAGATGTGAGTTTTCAGGAATACTGGTACCGCGGGGCCTGGTTTGATAATATCGCTGTGTTCTGGCGGGATTTTTGCCGCCCCGGAAAATTCAAAAACCGGAGTTATTCTGCCGATACGGCAAAGCACGGTAAGGTAACCGAAGATGTAGCGTCCCTGGCGGTACGGATCAATTTGGCTCCGGGAGAAACGCATAAGGTCAGGTTTATCATCTCATGGAATCATCCTGATAACTACAACGACTGGAACGAACATGAGGGGACAAAAAACAAGGACGGCGGTTTTGTTACATGGAAAAATTATTATGCGCTTCTCTTTAAGGATTCCATGGAATCTGCTTCTTATGGACTGCAGAATTGGGATCGTCTGGAAAAGGAAACTCATTCTTTCAGCGATGCATTATTTTCTTCCACCCTGCCCGAAGAAGCTTTGGATGCGGTAACTGCCAATATTTCGCTGTTAAAAAGCCCAACGGTATGGCGTCTTGAAGACGGAACTTTCTACGGCTGGGAAGGGGTGATGACAGATCAGGGAAGCTGCGAGGGAAGCTGCACCCATGTCTGGAATTATGCCTACGCCCTGCCCTTCCTCTTCCCTGCGCTGGAACGATCCATGAGGGAAGCGGATTATAAATACAACCTGCGAGAAGACGGCGGCATGCCTTTCCGTATTCAACTTCCCCTGGGCTCAGGGCAGTCATCTTTCAGGCCGTGTGTAGACGGACAGATGGGTGGAATTATTAAAGTGTACCGGGAATGGAAAATCCTGGGCGATACCGAATGGCTTCGCCGGCTCTGGCCTTCTGTAAAAAGATCCCTTGAGTTTGCCTGGTCGCCAAAAAACAAAGACAAATGGGATCCGGAGAGGAACGGAATCATTACCGGCAGACAGCATCATACCCTGGACATGGAGCTCTTTGGCCCCAATTCCTGGCTTGAAGGTTTTTACCTTGCGGCCCTTAAAGCCGCTGCGGAAATGGCGGAGATTCTGGACGACAAGGATGCTGCTCTGTACCGGGATCTGTTTAACAGGGGAAAACAATGGACGGATGAAAATCTTTTCAATGGCGAGTATTATATTCAGAGAATAAATGTAAAGGATAAAAAAGTCATTGAAGAGTACGAGGATAATGATACCCTTATCGGGGATTCTGTCATTGATGCCTATTGGGACAGCGAATCAAGTGAAATAAAATATCAAATTGATGAAGGCTGTGAAATAGATCAGGTAATCGCCCAATGGCATGCGAATTTGACGGGACTGGGGGAGATCTTTGATAAGGCGAGCGTAAAAAAAGCCCTCACTGCAATTTATTCCCATAATTTTAAAAAGAGCCTCCGTTATCATTTCAATCCTTGCCGTATTTACGGTCTCAACGACGAGGCTGGAACGGTGATCTGCGAGTGGCCGCCGGACAAACAAAAACCGGCGATTCCTTTGCCCTATGCCGAAGAATGTATGCACGGTTATGAATATCAGGCGGCAATACACATGATCCAGGAAGGAATGGAAAAGGAAGGGCTTGATATCGTCAGAGGTATCCGCGACCGTTACACCGGTGAAAACCGGAATCCCTGGGATGAGATGGAATGTGGCAGCAATTATTCACGAAGCATGGCTTCTTATGCGTTACTCCTGGCGTACAGCGGTTTTTCTTTTGATATGACCAAATTTGAAATCGGCTTTGCTCCGATCCGTGACGGAAAATACTTCTGGTCTCTGGATAAGGCATGGGGAGTTTTTGAACAAAAAGGGAAGACAGGTATCCTGAGGGTACTCTACGGAATACAAACCCTCAGACGCATCCGCCTGGGATGGACGGGCATCGGGAATATCAGTCTTGGGGGGGAGAAACCGGCCTTCAAAACCGAAGGGAATGTCCTGGTATTCGACGAACCTGTTGAAGTAAAAGAAGGACAGGCCCTGATATTCGCGTAACAGCCCTCCGGTTGCGCGAAGACCTTTATCCCCTATCCCTATATGTTGTAAACTAAAATCGGAGGAGAAGTCATGGGCGTCCCCAGAATTTACCTTGAAACGACCATGTTCAGTTTTTACTATGAAAAGCGGGAGAAGATGGCGGCGCTTATTCCGGAATATGGCGTCAAGTTGCTGGAAGAAACTGAAAGTATGAAACGGTTGGCCGAACTGTATCTTACAGAGGGAGTTGTTCCAAAATCAGAACCAATTGATGCGGCGCATATTGCGATAACCACGGTGAACGGCTTAGACTTTATTGTAAGCCTGAATTTTGAGCATATTGTCCGGCCCTGGACTATAGAACGTGTCCGCCGGGTAAATTTGCGGGAAGGATTCAAGCCTATCGGAGTCTATGAACCAGTGGAGGTATTGGAGTTATGAAAACAATAAGCGATTATATGAATGACCCGGATATTTTAAAAATGCCGGAGTATTTAAGGGAAATACACGCGGCTCGCCGGTTGATCCATGACGAAACCGCCGGAATGACGACAGGGGAAGAAGCCGAATATCTTAAAAAAAAGGCGGAAGATTTATTTGCCGGTCTGGGGCTTCCTCCACCCCGATATGTTGATTTCTCCGGTCAGGGAAAGCTCATGCCCCATCCAATGGTTTCCGCCGGTAAATAAGGCAGCGGTATTCGTGGTTTATCCTTCTTGTTTAAGTATACGCACATGGGGTACATACCCAGGGGATTCCCCCGGGTCTTCATGGCGGAAGTCTTTTTAACATAAAAAAGCGCCCTCAGAAGCGGAGGAAAATTTCCAAGGGCGCCAAAAGGTTTTTAACTCTCCTTTTTTAGAACGGCGAATCGGGAACGCCGGGTACGGCAAAGTAGGTATTGGACAT
>JAIRNJ010000246.1 GCA_031258115.1 Treponema sp.
GACGCCTATGTCCGGGCCCGGAACATCGCGGCGCCCCTCAATACACAGCGATTTCCCCAGCGTAAAACCCCCTGCAACGAAACCGGAAGCTGCGCCAACTGCCTTGCCCCGGATTCACTTTGCACGTTTATTGTCCATACCCGGCTCTGTGAGCCCGCGGGGAGAATAAAAATTATTTTAGTGGGAAAAGACCTGGGATTCTGACAGGAAGGGAAGGGGGGCCCCTTTCCGGGCTTTTTTCACAGCGGCCGCGGTTATTTTGGCCGGCGCGGCGCTCAGGCTAAAGCCTTCGGCTTTTCTACCCCCCTGGTGAGGGAAGCGCGGGGAAGTCAGAAGGCAAACCGCCGCCTGATCTCCCCGGTAACTTCTCCTCCTCTTTTAGTTTTTTAATTGGAATTTATTTTAATCATCCTCTTTTGGGCCTCAGCCCGTTTCTGGATTTCCAGCGTGAGGATGCCGTTTTTGAAGGCGGCGGAAATGGTCTCGCTGTCCACGTTTTCCGGCAGCTTGAAAGACCGGCTGAAGGAATTCATTCGCCGCTCCCGGATGATGTAGGTGCCTTCGCTCTTTTTCTCTTCTTTAGCCTCTTCCTGCTTGGATTCAACGGAAAGGCTGCCGCCGTCCACATGGACCTCGATGTTTTTTTCATCGTAACCGGGAAGCTCCATATCCAGGATATAGGCTTTTTCGGTTTCCCGGACATCCACCGCGGGCAGATGATTGAAGATCCGGGCCGCCGGGCCCAGGGAGGAATCCCCGAAAAAAGACTCGAAGTAGCGGTCAAAATCGCTCAGGGCGTTTTGAATAGTGTTGGGACGATACATGGTTACCGTTTTCATACCATATCTCCTTAAAAATAAATTTGTTCGGCGGGATTATATGGACAGGAGCCTGATGTTCCAACGGATCTCGGCTCCACCGGACCCGGAATCCCGAACCTTTCGGCCCGGAAATTCTTTATGGCTTCCGGTTTTCCTTTTCCCATCAACATCTATTAATAAGCATGAACCATGCCAAGAATGATAAAAAATTTTAAAAATTGCATAAAAAAACATCGCCGGTTTATACGGGAGCACCTCTGAAAACTCCGTTTGACTTGTTAGGAACGTTTAGGGGAAGCCGTTAATTCTTTATAATATAAGGAATTAGCTATTTTCACACTTCCTATAAAAAACGGCTGTTAAAACCAAAGTTTTTAACGATTCCCAATACAATTCCAGCCGCTAAACAAAAAGGGCAAAAATTTGTCTGAAAAAACCTCTTCGCAACAAGTTGTGTCAATGTTGCTCATGTGTGTTTTTAAGAAACCATGCTGTATCATATTGATACAGTTTTTTCCAGGAACGGGTTATGGCCGGATTCAAATGCTCCTGCGGTAAATAGGCTCCATTTTTGCGCAGGGTCTCTACTAATTGAACCATATCCAACTCTCCGGCGGTTTTATCCGTTTCCATAGACTGAACCGCCGCTGTACCTGCGGCTTGCCCCATCATTGAGCAGGCAGGCTGAACCCGCAGGGAAGCGTGGACCATTACATCCGCTGAAACACAACGTCCGGCCACCCAAAGATTTTTGAATCCTCGGGGAACCAGAACCCCATAAGGAATGCCATAATATTCCCCTACGGCATATTTATCCGTTTTATCAAAACGCTCCCGGTGTTTTTTATATTCCTCAATACTACAACTGGCAGGATGCTTATCAACGGCTTTGGCAAATACCGCAATCTGATCGGAAAACTTTCTCCGGGCTTTAAAATCTTCATAGTCCAATTCATATTCACCAAGAATCCGGCGGCTTTCCCGGACGCCCAAAAGGGCAGCGGTGCTTACAAGCTGGAGATTTTCAAAACCTTTAAAATATTTTTTATAAAAAACTTCGTATTCACGAACTATCTTTCTACCCCAGAACATGGCCTTAGTAAGGCTGGCGTTGTTCACCGCATTGGTGTTATATAAATGACCGCCGTTTAATGCCCCGAGGTTTGTATCTATCTTTGACATACCCGGCAAATGGTAATCCGGCTGGGTGAACATCCCCTCTTCAATGGCTTTGGCGATATTTTCAGATTGGGTATCTGGTACACATTCTTTATAAATAAACCTGGTATACTGCCAATCAATACCTCCAAAAAGCGCACAAAGGGTAGGGGGCATAATATCCGGAGTGTCCTTCCCGGCTTCCCGGCAGGTGGCTCCGCAGATATTGGCCAGTACCGCGTCCCCGGTGGCGTCAATAAAAGTTTTCGCTTTGATAAATTTGTACCCTTCTATATTATGGATTATTACCCCGTTTACCATGCCGGCATTTTCCATATCCGCGTCAATCACCCGGGTAAAAAAACGTACTGCCACATTTGCGCCGAGGACCAGTTCGTCCAGGATCAGCTTGAGGCCTTCCGGCTGAAAGGGAGTATAGCGGTGATCGTCTTTACGCCAGCGATGGGGTTCCGAACAATCCGGCAGGAACCCCCGGGTGCACATGGTCTCAATGATCTCCCGCATGATGCCACCGGCCAGCATCACTTCACCATTTGCCATGGGGTCAAATTCCGATACCAGACCGGAGGTTCCCATGCCGCCCAGACAGCCCATGGCCTCCGCCAAAAGCACCCTGGCTCCCAGTCTGCCTGCGGCAATAGCCGCAGCACAGCCCGCGGGACCGCCACCGGCAATCACCAGATCATAACCCTCTTCCACTTCAAGATCGCGGCATAAGCGATATGTTTTCATCAAATTCCTCTCAAAAGAAACATCGGCCGAGAATTATCCGGGCCTCCTCTTTTAAAATTACCAGGTCAAAAGGGCACCGTTTTTCAGGAGTTTCTTTTCCAGCTTTTTATAGGCCAGTTGTTTCGGCGAAATGCCTTCCTGTAATGCGAGGGCCGCGGCGGTACCAGCCGCCTGTCCGGTTACAAAACAGGCGGGCATAATCCGGACCGAACCAAGGGCGTCATGGGTCGCGGAAACACAACGGCCTGCCACCAAAAGATTTTTCCCCCTCTGTTTAGGCAGCAGTATCCGGTATGGAATTGAGTAAGGTTCTTTAAACTGCATAAAAACACCGGATTTGCCGTCGGGTTGATGAATATCAATGGGGAAGCCGTATAAACCTATAGAATCTTCAAACTTCCGGGAAGAAAGGATATCTTCGGCGGTCAATACATATTCCCCGATAATCCGACGGCTTTCCCGAACCCCCAGGACAGAAGCGGACTCAATAAGACAGGCATTCTCAGCCCCAGGAATATACTTGTGAAGAAAGCTCATCACCGTCTGTATCTGTTTACGGCCTTCAATTTCCGCCGCCGTTACCGCCGCCGGATCGGTGGCATCCAGATGAATGATGCGAGTAGTATTCACCCGCCAGGTTCCATCACAGCTTTCATACATACCCAGTTTTTCCCGCTCTATGGGAAAATCACCTTGTGATCGGGCATATTCAACCTCGGTGTTGAATTGTTTTGCATCCGGTTCGGGATGTTCCAGGCGGTGCCGTTCCAGCTTTTGCTTGTCGATCCCCGAGATCCTAAAGAACAAAGTAGCCGGCTGGGTAAGACCATCTTCATCACGGCCCTGCTTCATTACCACCCCTGCACTAGCGGCAAGATCACCGTCACCGGTACAATCAATAAATATCTTCGCCTGTATCACCTGGAGCCCCGCCTTAGTAGCAAAAACAGCGCCGGTGATGCTGTCGCCGTCTTCCGATACCAGGGCTTTTACAAAGAAAACATGATAAAGTAATTTTACCCCCGCGTTAAGGCAGAGAGCCTCCGCATCTACTTTGAAGGCCTCTGAATTAAAGGGACTCACATTACCATGCCCCCGTCCGATATAGGAGGAATAACTTGTACCCGGTTTACACTGGGACGGATGGATAGCACCGCCATGGTCTATCATTCTCAAAAGGAGTTCATCAAAAATACCTTTTACTATCTGCCGGGAACCGTCAGGGCTGAAGCTGGTCATAAAGGGTCCCACAAGTCCCGCGGTAGCCATACCCCCAAGATACCCGTTGTTATCCACCAGCCGGGTAGACATTCCAGCCCGGGCCGCCGCCACCGATGCGGCGATCCCCGCAGGCCCTCCTCCCACCACTAGTACATCAACCTTGTCCATCACAGGGACTTCCTGCGAAAAGAGAATCTTATCCATGCCGTTTACCTCTTTTGGTGATAAATTGGTGAATGAGGCTGTTCCAAAACCCGGTTGGTTTTGGAACAGCCTTGAATATTATCAAAATAAACTTTCTCTAAAATTAAAGGCTCGAAAGAAATGCCGGAGATTGATTTACAAAATACATTAGCCGCAATCTCCCCCATCGGAAGAAGGGCCTGGCGGACCGGAATGAATCCCAGTAGCAGCCGTTTAATGTGAAATTGATTACCAATCCGGCCAAGTTCGGTCATTTCATAATAATGGAACAACTCATGGGCAATAAATATTTTTTCCACATGTTCTTCCGTTATTAAACACAGCATTTTAATCACCGTCTCATTAAGGTGTATCTCTTTTTTCTTTGCATGATAGGTGGCAAATTGGACATAATGAGTATTCGGCTGGCATCCTGAATCATAATGGATACTGATGCCACACGCCCGGGCTATCTCCAATGGTCCCTGATCCGGATAGGCGGCTTGTATCTTTTTTGCCTGCCTTTCACCAATAGCAATACCTTCTTGTATCAACCTAGTTCGTTCTTCATCAGACAATCTTCTGGTGTAGGAAAAACGCGCAAAGATTCGGTTACAAGCCTCTATCCGGGTCATTCCATCATATAATTCCGCATACATCTTAAATTCTGCTCCGTCTTTTAATAATGGCGTATACTTTGTAGTCATTTTCAAGACCTTCTATCTCCAGCATAGAAAGGGACACAATCTGCTCTATTGTTTCAAGTCCTGAGAAATCCACAATTTTTCCTCCCACAATGAGGTATACATCGGGCATATTTTCCCCCGATTCATCATAAATGGCATTGGATTCGACTTCGGTTGATAAATCAGCACGCATTTTCCCTACAGAAATGAGACGGGTAACGGAGTTTTCACTGGTTAGTTTGATGACCCCATGTCGATCAAGAACACAAACGAGCTTTTGTTTTAAATTGAGTATTCCAAAAAATTTTTTTACCTTCCGTTCTATGAGAAATACCGTAAGAAGATCATTTTCAAACAACAAGGATACCGATTCGGGATTGCCTCCGCCGAGGTTTTTTTCCGCTATATCCTGCAGTTGGTCACAGCTTAATTGTTTACCTACGCTGGTATTGGCGCTGAGATCTGTGGTTCCTACCGCGATGGCTTTGACGATACTCTTGGCTGCATCTATTTCAATAGTAACTTGTACAGATTCTTTTGAAGCGCCCGCTTTCATCACCGCATATTCTGCCTCGGCACGGAGTTTCATAATATCATCCTGAGTTGGATTAACGATGGTCCTTTCAACCGAATCCCGTACCATTGCCAAAGCCGCGCCAATAGTGGATATTACCGGTGCGTTTTTGGCAATCTTGTATTTCAGCCCAATTTTTTTAGCCACTGCCGGTACAATGGCGCTTGCTCCCCCGCCGCCTCCGGTAAGAATCAGGTAACTGCGGTTAAGGTGATAATCTCTAATGAATTCTTCCACCGCAGGAATTACCTTCCCTGCTGCAATATCCATAATTTCCCAGGCAATGGCTTCGGGACGGGAACCAAGACCTCCGGCAAGAATTTCAAATAACACCTTTCCGTTTTCTTCAGAAGCATAGGCATAATCTCCGGGAGGTATAAGTCCAAGATAGTTAGCGGCACAGGTTGTAGTAACCGCATACCGTTTATCACCGCTACGGATTCCAAGATATTCATAGGTATCCAGATGAACAGGACGGAAATTTTCAACCTTCGCAGCCCGCAGAATTTCCAAATCGGCAAATATGGCATAATCAAGGCCGGCAATATGGGCGCTTCGGGGGCCAACATCTGCAATTTTATTATCCTTTATTCGTATTACGCTGCCGCCGGCAATTCCCACTGTATTAATATCAAGAGAAGTAATATAGGTGCTATGCCCTCCGATCTTTGCGTATTTGGTCATTACCTTGCCATTTTGAATCGCAGAAATATCGGTACTTGTACCGCCAACTTCCAGAAATATTCCATCTGATATTTTTTCATACATCAGGGCGCCAGCTACCCCGGCTGCGGGGCCGGATAGGACGGTAAGCAGAGGCCGGCTTCGGACTTCGTCGATTTGCATCACTCCCCCATCACTACGCATGATCATCATAGGGGCGCTAATATTGGTGTTTCTGACCGCTTGGGCGGTCATATCCGCCGTTAACATCATTTTAGGTAAAATGCTGGCGTTAATAACCGCTGTCCGGGTACGGGCCCGCAGGCCATAAAGCTTTGAAATTTCATTGGTAGCAGTAGCGATCATCCCAACCTGATTCATAATCTCTACCGCCTTTTTTTCATTTGAAGGATCATCTACAGAAAAGGCTTCGGCACAGACGGCTACATTTAATTTGTTTTTGAGAAACTCCCTGGCGACATCAGTTACCTGCTTTTCATCAACACCATTGGTGGAATTCAAAAACATATATTGGGTTTCTATTTTTTTACCTTCCGCCAGTGGAATGTTTCCAATTTGTGTGTCCCTGCGGGCTTTAAGTCCCTCCAACCCTTTCGCCATTCCAAGAATTGCGATATTGGCTACATCACCCTCTAATAATGCGTTGGTCGCCTGGGTAGTACCATGGGCAATAAAAACCACATTATCGGGAGAAACATGTATTTCTTCAAGGAGGGTATGTAGTACATCAATTACACCGCGAATAACCCCTTCTTTTGCCTGATGAGTGGTATGTAATTTTTTAATGCCAACTATTTCATAGGTGGTATTATCCAACGCGATAGCATCGGTAAAAGTGCCACCCACATCAATTCCAATTCTTACAGTTCTGTCCACTCTGATAACCTCCGGTGAATCTTATTTAACGTGAATTCGATGATACCTTTGGGGGAAGCCTCCCCCCTCACTCCAGCCAGCCGGCTTGCTTCGCAAGTCTCATGGGCTTCCGTTACTCTCCTCAATGAGGGCTCTGTCCCATAATACCCCCCGCCTCAAAACGCTTCTTCTAAACTGTCGAACTCACGTTATATACGTTTTTACAGAAGATGTTGTTCCAAAAATTCAACTTTTGGAACAGCTTTCTTGGATTTAAGGGAAAAGCCGGGCTCTTGCCCGGTTTTTCCAAAAGCTTGTTTCAAAACCAATCGGTTTTTTGAATAAGCCCCGCTAAATAAACCAGCATACGGCGATGATAATACCGATCAGAACATAACCCAGATTGAATCCGATGGTAGCGCGGGTATATTTGCCGCCGGAAACCTGCAGATATCCGATGGACCATACTACTTGCGAAGCTGTAGGATCATTAACACCCACAAAATAATCGTACAGCCAAAACATGGCAACCAGGATTCCCACCGGGAGGGAAGTGGTAGCCAGGATACTCGCGAGGGCCGCCCCTAAACCCCAGGGGTTCAGCGGTCCGCGGTAGAGGGTGAGCATGGGACCGATAAGACCGAAAAGAATAACAATTAAAACAGGATTAGTGGGAACTATCAGGTTAATGACATCCGTAATGGGACCTAAAAGCATCTTATGCTGTGCTGCGGTGATAACCATACCAATCCCAAACATCAGGGTAATAGTGATGGCCATAGCAGAGAAGCCTTCGTAACAACATTTGTTGAGCATGTCAAATACACCCTTGAATTTTGTTTTCCACTGGGTAGTTACTATGCCATACAACATCCCTGCTATAAATGCCGCATTAACATCCCACTTCAGCGCCAACACAAATATGAGGGGAACAACTGGAGTAATAAGGGCATAGACAGGTACGGCTTTTTTTTCATCTCCGGTGCCGGGAATATCAGCCTTGGCTGCCCAAGAAAATATCGGTCCTTTTATTTTGATTCCAATAATAATGAAAATTAAAGCAACAATAACACCAGGAACGCAGAGAACCAGGGCAACCTTACTGATTAATTCAATATCTGTATTCACCAGGGATTTGATAAAATTCCACCGGGCCACATTAAAATAATAACCAAGAAAACTGCTTGCCAGAAGGATACTTGCACTAACTACCTTAGGAACACCCACAGACAACATGATGGGAAATATGATAATTCCCATCATGATCCGCGCGCCGGCGCCATAAAGGCCAATGAAACTGAACCCCACAGCAAAAAAGCACAGAATGGCGACAAGATATGGATTATCGCCCCCCAATTCAGCGGCAGTACGGATCAGCTTTTCAGCTATTCCGGTTCGTTTGATCAATTCACCGAGAACCGCCGCAATGAGGGATGAAAATATAGCTGAAGCCAACACCGTTATCCCTTTGCCGATAATTGTATTGGTAATTTCCGTAACCGGTACCCCTGCTATAATGGCCATAGCAATGGCCATCAGGGGCAGTGCAACGATGCCGCTGATTTTGTCAAATACCATTAATAGAACAATCACCGCAAATACCCCAATAATCAAAATCGAGGTTAATGTCATAGCTCACTCCTTTTCAGAGAATATTTAAGTACATATAGCGTACTTAAAATGAGTATAACCCTCAAATTTTAAGAATGTCAAGCAAAAAAGTATATTAAATATATATACCGACTTTAAATATTGAAATCCGTATCATCTAGGGATATTGATCAAATAATCTCCTGCTTATATTCTTGAGGAAAGAATTAAGGTAACTGTTTACGGCTGTTTTGTATTTAGTGTTGATATTTTGTAATATACGCTATACGTAGCGTATATAGTGATATGATACTGACAAGATCTATATAGATAGCGCTATATGTGGTATTTATTAACAATATACAACACTATATAGATACCCCGTGAACGGTTACGAATTAAGAGCCTTTTTCAAAACCCGGTAGTTTTAAAAAGGATTTGGGGAAACTGTTGGGCTAAAGACCAGGATTTTCCCCTCAATTCAAGGCCGCTGTTTCAAAATCTGGTACTTTGAGACAGCCTCAATCATCAAAGGAGTTTGTCATGGGTTTGCGGTATAGGCAGACAGGCAGTCTCATGATCCACAGAACAAATGACAGATAATCAAAAAAATTTAAAGAATGAGGGTTTTTTTACCCTTTCGGGGGATCGTGTTAAAGATTATGAAAAGGAAGCGGTCTTTCATATAATCAAGAATTCTCACCCCGTAAGTCAAAAACAGATCCTTGGTTCCTTTAATATTCGTCCGGCGGATTTGTCTCACGCCATAAAAGAACTGCTCCAAGACGGGCTGATTCAGAAATGCCCGGAAATGACAAACCGCTACCGGGGCCGGCCGGAGATATTTTTTCAGCCTAAACATGACCGGCTGGTGAGTTTGGCAGTATATACCGATTCATGGAATTTCTATGCCATAGCCATTGATTTAATGGGTAATATTATTCATGAAGATCGGTGTTCTACAACTCCCGCGGAACACATGGATGAGCTTTTTAAAAAGCAAAAAGACCTTATCAACCGGCTCAGAACGCAACTTCCCCCGGATTCTGAAATTCTGGGGGCCGGGATAAGCCTTCCGGGCAATGTGGATACTGAAAAATCCCTTTGGAAAGAAAGCCACCGGTGGCCCCATGTGTGTGATTTGGATTATAAAAAACTGGAGAAAGCTCTGGGAATTCCCATCGTACTCTACCGCGATTTAGATGCTGTTTTGCTGCATGAACTGATGCTTGTTCCGGAAACAAAGGATGAACTGGTTATTCTTCTCCATTGGGGCCTCGGCCTTGGAATGGCCTTTGCTTATCGCGGTACTATCGTCCGGTCTAACCACGGCCGTTTTGGTACCCTGGGATATATTCAGTTTGATCCCCGGCAAAAAAACCACGTATATACCGGTATTCTGGACAGGCAGACATCCCTATGGAAATTGACGAAAGTAGTCCGTCGGCGGTTTCCCAAGGTTGCCATCGATGAACGGGAATTTGCGGATCTGATTCGCCGGGATGACTTTAATGATATTCCGGAATTCAAAAATGCCATTGAATATGTGGGGCTTGCTCTCAGGGATATTTGTACCATTTTTTATCCCGACAGAATTTTTCTTTTGAGCCCCTTTGCAGAAAATCAGAAAATTCTGAAACAGATTCGTACCGCTTTTGTTTCCGGACATCTTATTGATGATTTACAAAAGAAAATTCCCCTTAGCCCGGTGGCAAATGGGTATCGCGGCTGTATATATGGATCAACCCGGGCTATTTTTGAAAACGGCTTGAGAAAATACCTTAAAGCCCGGTATTAAACCTGATAATTCATCATGGACAGGGTACGATTTCCGTTGGCCTTTCCCAACCTTGCGGGTTTTTGCTTTTTAAGGCATGATGAGGTATTCATGACGGCGAATCAGGAAGACGCACTGTATGACTTTCTCGAAAACGTGACCGAACCTTTTACCCTGGAGGATGTGTCGGCCTTTATCCGCCTGATTGATCCGAAACGAAAAAACCGCCTGGATGGGGAAATTGTCGCTTTCATAGATTCCCGGAATGTGGCCTTTCGTCTGGATAACCGCCATTGGGTTTCCCGGCGAGGGTGTTTTGAACCGGTACCCTTTGTCATAAGCCCTACCCGGCTGGAACTGCTGAACGGCATTTTGAGTCCCGGCCACCGGTGTATTCCCTTCGCGAATCCCGAACTTCTTCCCCAAAAATACGTGTTTTATTGGAAGGGTTCCCCCATTCCGGCAACCACCACCGAGGGGCCGCCGGAGGATTTTTACCCCTTTTATTGCCTGTTTGGGGAAGAGTACGCCCCCCAATATGTGGCCCGGGATAATCCGGGTAATGAATCCGCCTACAACAGCGATCCTTACGAAGATCCCCCGGAGGTTTCCATTGCCACCATGGATATGCGAAATGTATACCGGGAAACCTCCTTTGTGCCGGGGGACCGTTTCGTGGTCCGGACCAGGGACTGGAAAACCGGCGAGTTTGAACTGGAACGGGTGGGGAAAGACGAATGGTCCCAGGCCGACTTATACGCCTGGTTTGAGGCCGCCGAGGGCGCTTTTGAGGACAGTTTCGCCCTTTTGGGGCCCGGTTCATCCACGGAAGAGCAGATCGCCTATGCTTACTGGTACGGCGGAAAGCGGATGCGGGACATTCCGGCCTACGCCTTGGAGGAGTTTCTCTACGAAAAAACCGACCGTATTGAAACCGTCCCCTACGGCATCGAAACCCGGTTCTGGTACGCGGGGAAAGAAATCCCCGACAACAAAGAATTGAAGGGATCTCGCCTCTTCCCGATCAGACCATGGTGGAAGATATCCTGTTCAGAAAAAAGATTCCCGTTTCGGAATTTGTGGTTCAGTCCTATGTACGGGACGCCCTGTACCGCAACGATGGGGATATTCCCCATATCATAGACCGGATTGTGCCGCCCATCATTCATCTTGATGAGGGGGAATGGGATTTTCTGGCGGATTATATCTCCGATGCCCTGGACGAATTCGGGGGAACCTATACCCTTTTTACCGATCAGGGCATGGGCCCTATCCGGCAGCGGGTGGGGGAACTCCATACCGCGGTGATAGACCTTTTTACCCGGCTCCACAAGGGTGATATTGACAGTTCCTGGCTTCCCAAACATAC
>JAIRNJ010000250.1 GCA_031258115.1 Treponema sp.
CTCAGTGCCTTTATGATCTGGCCGAGCGGCCGGGTAAGGTAATGGCTTATGAGAAAATTAAGGCTTATGATGATAACGAGCAGGATCAGCGCCACCGCTGCAATCATGCTGAAGTAGACCATGAAGAATCCCGAATGGTAATGCTGCATGATGAGGATGCCGTAGTTGTAATTTTCGATATCCTTTAGGCTTACAATATAGTTTTTACCCAATCCTCCCTTGTACACGCCGCCTGAACCGGAAGATGCCTTGAGCTTCTCCAGCAGAGACTGGGCTTCGGCAGTTCCTTCTCCGGGCGGTGGATTAACAATTCTGCAGGAATTGTCATACAGATAGATCTGAACGGTATCGTCGGAACTGTCAAAGATCTTTTCAATTTCTTCTTTTTTCTTCAATATCTGCAGATACCCTGCAGGAAGATCGTTGTAGACATCGTACAGTTTCCTGGAAAGGGAATAGTACTCCCCGGAACCAACCTCCGGCGGCGCCCAGTATGCCTTATGGGGGCCCATGACAAGGGACAAGCCTGGGTTTTCGTCAAGATAGCGCTTTGCTTCCGCAAGAATGCCGAATTTCGCATCGCTGCTGATGGCCCGCCAGTCCGCAAGGCCGTTATACGTTGACAAAAAGGCATTTTCCGTAAACAGATTTATAATTGTCTTTGTCAGATCCACCCCAAGGACGATGATAAAATTCTGGTAGATCACCTTGCTCAGTTCAAAATTAGTATCGAAATAATTCTGAGACGCCCCGCCGGCGGCATTGACCCCGGTCATTATGTTCAGTATTTCCCTGTTAAAAAAGAAGCGGGAGCTTATGCCGTTCATCCGGTCGAACTCCCCAGCCACCTGGCCGGCGGTGTTGTTTGAAAAAACGTCAAGGCTTATCTGCATCTGGTTTGTGATGTTCCTGAACATATAGACGGACAGAAGGGTAATAATGACGGTTATTGTTATCAGAAACAGAAGGGAGTACAGTATAAAAATACGGCTTTTTAGGCTCAAACGCATATACAAAATTCCATGTTTATTATAGACCTGGGTCTACAGATTTAACAACAATATTTTTTTACATTTCATTTTTTTTGCATACTTTTTTTAGTATTTTCTCTTGTGTGAACCCTAATCCAATGAGAAGATTACAGAAGCGATTTCAAAATGTCAGATTTTGAAATTGGCCTATAGTCCGAATTCCGCAATATCTGATAAAAGGCGGAAAAATTTTTAGGAGGCACTTTATGAAGAAACTGAAACTGTTCCTTGCTGCGGCGGTTCTCCTGGCCCTTGCCGCACCGGCATTTTCCTCGGGATCAAAAGCCGGGGGCGCCGCACCCGATAAGGGGAAAAAGCTAATCCTGAGCGTATACACCACTACTGACGCATGGAAAGCTCCCTATGACAAAGTGGCGTCCGCCATAGAGGGAGAATACGGAATCGGGGTGGATGTGGTGCGGCTTCCCGACGAGCAGATGAATCCTCTTATCAATGTAAAGCTGACGACAAACGATCCTCCGGATCTATTCATAAAGAATACTCCCCAGGATATTCCGCTTTTCAACGCAACCCAGACCTGTATCCCCCTGGACACCCAGTCCTGGGTATCGCGCCTCTCTTCTCCGGGGGTAGTCAAATTCAGCGGCGACGGGAAAATCTACGGCATGCCTGTTCAGGATTCCGCCTCTTTCTTCGGGGGCGTATACTACAACAAGGATATCATGGACAAAATCGGTATAAAGGACCCCGCGCCAAAGACCTACGGGGAGTTTCTTGACATCTGCGAAAGAGTCAAAAAGACCGGGTACACCCCGATATGGCTGACCAGCAAAGATCTCTGGTGTGTTCAGGTATGGTCAACAATGGGCTGGGCCGTCGCAATGGCGGATCGGGCGCCCGGGATCTACGACGAGTTCCTTACCAACAAAAAACGCTTTACGGATGTGCCTGAGCTTGTTACCCTGTTGCAGCAGTACCGGGATCTGATCACCGCGGGGTATGTCAACGAGGATCACATGTCGCAGCCCTATGACGCCGCGGCAAACGCCATCGGAGAAGGGAAAGGGGTCATGATTATCCAGGGCGAGTGGTTCGCGAATGTTATGCAAAGCATGTACCCAAATATCCAAATGGGATCCTTCGGCATCCCCTTCCTGGACAAGGATCTGATCGCCGGAGGCGCCTACGTGCCTGCATACCATGTGCCCAAGGCCGGTAAAAATGTGGAAACCGCCCTCAAATACATCGACATCTGGAGCCAGCCCAAATTCCAGAACATGATCTTCAAGGAGACTCCCGGTTTTCCGGCCTTCAAGGATGTAGACGGCGGAGAGGCCCTCCCCTCAGTCAGGAACCTGTAGATAAATATGTCAAAACAGGAAAGTTTACCCCCGAATTCAACAACTACATCGGTACGGCCATGACAATACAGACTTCGGTGCTCCTGCCGGCGGTCCAGGAGGTTATCGCCCTGACAAAGACCCCCGCCGAAGCAGTTAAAGAATGGGATGACGCGTTCCAAAGGTATATGAAAGAAAAGGGGATGCCCGGATTCTGATGAAGAAGCCCAGATCCTTACGAAAGCAGGTATACCCTTATTACATGGTTATACCTGCCTTCATCATGTTTTCCGTTTTCTTTGTCGTTCCCCTTACAGGCGGAATTTTTATCTCCTTTACCGACTGGAACATCATGTTTGGCAACACGATAAGATTCAACGGGTTTACAAACTATATAAACACATTCAAAGATCCCTTTTTTATAACGGCTTCGATCAACACCCTTGTTTTTACCGCCGCGGTAGTTGTGCTGCGGAATTTTTTCGCTTTTGTCCTGGCCCTCAT
>JAIRNJ010000030.1 GCA_031258115.1 Treponema sp.
AGTTTTTTCATGTTCTCCCCCTGTTAAAATTTACAGAATTAACATTCTGTTTATGGCAGTGTAGGGTAGAAAATTCCGGTTTGGAACAATCAGAACTACGAATAGGTGGCGAAAATTCAGTTTTGAGAACAAAAAGCTTTGACCCTGAGGGGTACAACTGTCCCGATTGAGGCTGTCGCGGGGGTAAAGGGCGCCGGCCGCTTGAAAGAAGAGCCGCTACGGAGTATCATCCATATATGTTTGATTTTATTCCCTGTGCCGCAGGATGCGGGAGGGCGGCAATTTCCGGGTCAAGTATCTGCGCCGTTCATGCCGCCGATTCCCGGGAAGAAGCCGGCAGGATTGTCAGGGAGTTGGCTTCTCTCAGGACGGTCAAGGATCTCAGCGCCACGGAACTCTATTTTGAAAAAGAGGACTTTTCACAACGTCACTATTACTGCTGTAATTTTTCAAAGGCCGCATTCAGGAACTGTAATTTTTCCGGTTCCCTTTTCAGAATGACTTTTTTCGATTTTGCAAGTTTTGAGGGCTGTGATTTTACCAGGTCGGATATACAGTTTGCCGCTTTTGGGGGGGCAGATCTGCGGAACTGCAGCTTTGAAGGTTCCGAACTGGTTCATGTCAATTACGGCGGAGCGGTTATCTCGGACTGCTGCTTCAATGTATCCAATCTCTACAACAGCCGTTTTATCCATTCAAAGATCAGCAACACCACCTTTATCGACTGCAACCTGAAAAAAACATACTTCATACAAAGTACAAGAGAGAATGTTTCTTTTAAATCTTCCAACCTTGCCGAATCGGTTATGGAAATAGAAGAATGAAACTCTTTTTCCATTACTGCACTTACGGTTTCAGCAACTGTTACATTCTCGGGCCGGATACGGGGAACGAAGCGGTGATTATCGATCCGGGGGCCATGGATGAGCCGATGCTTGAATTTATCGAAAACAATAACTACATACCCAGGGCAGTCCTTGTCACTCACAACCACCCGAACCATATCCATGGACTGCGCACGCTCAGGCGTATCTACGATCCTGAAATCTATGCGGTTAATCACATGATTCAAAAAAACAGGGCCAACATCATCAAGGACGGAGACACTCTCAAAATTGGATCTTTCAGTATCGCCGTCATCTCCGTACCCGGTCATTCATCCGATTCGGCGGTATTCAAGCTAAACTATTTTCTCTTTACCGGGGATGCCCTGAGCGCGGGACTTGTAGGAAGCACCGCCAGCGTCTACGGCAAGACGATCCAGACAACGGCCCTGCGGAACAAGATCCTCTCTCTCCCCGGAGATTATCAGATATTTCCCGGTCACGGGCCGCCGAGTACCATAGAAGTGGAACGGCAATACAATGCGGGTCTCGGATTCTTTGATTTACAGAGAAGCCATCGTCCCGGATTCAAAATAGGGCTTTAATCCGTACCTTCCGCACAAATCCTGCGGAAAGCCCCCAGCGCCTGCGCACATAGGCCGAAAAGGCTTCCGCTTCCCTTTCAAACGCCTCCCCGATTTCAGGCCAGGCATTGTTCTCCTCATCCTTTTCGGGAAGCACCACCCTCCGCCAGGGTGAAGCGTCTATTCTGGAAGCGAGGGTTTCGCCAAAATATTTACGGGCCTGGTACAAAGGCTGCTGCAGAATATGGGCCATGAATTCATTTATCAGAAGATATGTATCCCGCACATCATAGGCCTGGTACTCAAAGTAGGAACGTATAAAACGGCGGGGGACATCCCCAAGGTTTTCCCAGCGGCGGCGGCTGAAATCACGGAAATCCTCATCAATAAAAAAGATCCCGTGAAAGGCCTCGTGGGCCATGAACATGAAACGCAGGTAATCCGGGGATTCCCTGGAAAGCGAAATGATCGCTCCCTCTCCCGCAGTGATACTACCGTCTTCCCGCCGTATAATTCCCTGGGAGAGGAGCAGGGATTCAAGTTCCCTCTCTTCCCTGTTCAGGGGAAAGGACAAAGAACGGGCGGCCTCAAAGAAACGGGCCAGATCCTCGGCCCGGTAATCGTGGGCATTCCAGCCGTGAAGATGCCGGATCTCTTCATCGGCGGCAAGACGGCCCCGGAAACCCGCCTTTTCCACAAAGAAGGCAAGCCGTTTGAGGAAGAGATCCTGCAGTTCCAGGTTTGCAAAATCAAAAATCAGTATCGAAGGAAAATCTTCCCAGCGGAAAACTTCGCAGCGTTTATCCCGCCAGGATGTTTCGGGATACTGAAGGATTATACCCGGATCGGCGCGGAGAGGTTCCGGGAAGGGATTTTTCCGCGGGGGGCCTGCGGCAAGGACACGGAGTTCCCCGCGGAGACTGAGGGGAAAGAGGCTGTCCTGAAGCATTCCGGCAGGGATCGACAGTGTTTCTGCATCAGTTTCAAAACTCAGGTTCCCGGCCTTGAGCGTAATTCCCCCCTCCCCTTCCCGGGCAGCCGCATAAAAGTCCATGCCTTCAGGACTGCGCCAGCGGGAGGGAACATCCATCGTAAAATTTCCTTCCCCGTCCGGGGCAACAAAGGGACTTAACGCAGGAATACTGTTTTGAACATCAAAACCGAACCAGCTTTCCGTAAATTCCAGCGATTCCAGTTCCAGAAAAAAAGTCTCTTTTTCAAGACCCGTCTTCCCCCTGCCCTGATCTCCGCTCCGCATTTCAAGACTTATGCTGAAACCGTCAAGCTTCCCCTCTACGGGAACGACATAGCGCAGAAATCCTGCGGTTTCAGGGCCCGCAAACGGGAAGCTCCAGGGCAATTCCCATGCATCTCCCTCAAAACGGAGAACAAGCCTGTATACGTCCCGAAAGTCTCCTGATGCGGAAGCCTGTCTCCGCAGATCTCCTGAAATACGGTACGAAAAAGCAGCCGAAACTTCCTCCCCCAAAAACTCAACGGGAAGGGAAAAGGAATACCGCAGGACCCCGGAACGGGACAGATCCATGCGCCCCGCGACAGCATCCCTGCTGAGGCCGGAAAGTTCTCCGCCGCTTCCCTTCACCCGGAACTGTACAGGTTTCCTGCAGGAACAGGAAAAAAGCGCGCAGGACAGGAGAATGAGGAGAATGAATAGAAGGAAGCTCTTGCAAAACCCGGTTGGTTTTGCCGGGGCTCTTGCAGTTTTTCTGCCTGGCTCCTGCGAGACTGCCTTCTCTAATGACTGTCCCTTCAAAGCTGAAGTTTTGAAAGAGCCCCGAAGTGCTGTTTTTTTATCACTACAAAACAAGTGTTTTCCCGTCCGGGCCAGCGGACCAGGGGCCTTATGAGATCAGGCCCACAATGCCCCTGGCGATCAACTGGGCCACCGAATAACGTCTTTCCATATCCATCACCGGATCCTGACCCAAAAACGTTTCAAATTCCGCCCGGAAAGATTCGGGCAGCACCGGCAGGGCCAGCACCTGCTTGTAGTAGGCCCGGTGGGAAGGCTCAAAACGGCGGTTAATGCAGAAGAGGGTAAGGCATGCGGTCTTTATGAAACCGGCGGAAGAGATAAGATAGTGAAATTTGTCCTGCTGATAGCAGGCGGCGCCCAGATCCCCCAGATAATGTTCCATCTTGGACTGGTGGGCCGCCCTCATGCCCTCCCAGAAACGTCCGCTCAAAAGCGAAAGCCGGTTCCGTATATTATCTATCCAGCCGCTGCGGGAATAGAGGCTCTCCCCGTGTTCAAGCCGGTAGAATCCGTATGTTCCCGCGTCCTTTATCAGCCACAGGGAATCAAGTTTTTCATCGGCAAAGGAAACCCGCTCTTCTATGCTTCCCGTCGATTTGTATTCGAGCCGCACCGGTACATCCCCAAGAAGAAAACGGTCTTTGGCGCCCTCGCCGGAAGTTTCAAAGGCCGCAACATCTTCTCCAAAGAGATGGCATCGCTCATCCGAACCGGGAATATTCCCGGAATAAAACACATCAAGAATCAGGGCAAAATAGGGATCCAGCGTATCGGGCAGGGCCGCTTCGTTCAGGGTAACACATTCCACTCCCGGCCACCTGGATACAACCTCAACCAAACGTCCGGCCAGCAACTTCGTCTTTTGTTTCATCGCGATTCCTTGCTAAAATGGTGAAAATGACAGTAACACCACAACAGACAACTACTACTATTAAGCATAACACAGGAAGGCGGTTTTGAAAACTCCGGGAAAACGATACCTCCGGCTCCTCGTCTTCCTTCCCCACAGGGACACAAGACGGGAACTGGAGCTCTGGAGCGCAAAACTCTTTGCCGGAGGCTTTGAGGGGGCATGGTCTTTCCCCCATGTGTGCCCCCTGGCGATCCTCTCCCGGCCCTTCAGCAGGGATGAACGGAAAGAAGCGGCGCGGCGGTTCCGGGAAATTGTCTCCGCCGGGGATAAATTTCACTCAGGCCCTGTGGAAGTTCTCAATCTGGCGGAAGGGCTCAGGGTCTTCGGCCCGGTTCTGACTTCAGACCTTTCAGACAGCCCGGAAAAAATGAAGGATGCCCTGAACATGAATTCGGGAGCCGGGAAGATACTCCGTATCGCTCCCCGTTTCGTCCTCGGCTGCGGCCTTGCCGGAAAGGAAGATTTCATTGCCGCTAAGGCAATTACCGGTCTCCCGTCCCTGCATTTCCGTTCCGCGGCCCTGGCAAACATGAGCATCGAGCCCCTGGAAGGCGAATTCTCCTTCCGCTGGGAAATTGGGGAACTCTCCTGGCTCCCTTCAGCCCAAGGTTCCTCCGGGTCCCGCAGGGGCGAAGAATCCCCCCGGCAGGGTGCCGGTATTTACTTTCAATCATCAAAAACAAGCAGATGAGTTTCTTTCAAAACTTCAGTTTTGAAAGAACAACCTCTAAAAAATGCAGTTTTGCAGCCCGTAGGGCGAAAAACTGCAAGAGCTTCTGCAAAACTTGCTCGGGTTTTGCAAGAAGCTCAGATTTTAGGAATTTTCGCCACGACGGCACGAACAGACACGAACGGATCGGGAAATTTAGAGAGTTTGTTCGTGTTTTCGTAAAGTTCAAAAAAGTTCTTGACAATAATATGATTTATGATATTATCAGTGATAAGCTTAATGATATGCTAACGAAAGAGGAAAAGGCTTGATTAACAAATTTAGGCGGATCAGGGCGGATTACGTGTTCTATGTGCTGCTGCTTCCCGCGTTTGCTTATATTTTTATATTCAACTACATGCCTATGTACGGTGTACAAATCGCCTTCAAAAATTTTATGGCCAATAGAGGAATCTGGAAAAGCCCGTGGGTTGGGTTTATGCATTTCAAACGGTTTTTCATGTCCCCCGATTTTTTGTCTTTGGTTTGGAATACTATTATTCTTAGTATATACCAATTAGTTGTAGGATTTCCCATTCCTATTATTATTGCCCTCCTGATAAACCAATGTGGCTCCCTGGGGTTTAAGAAATTTGTTCAGAATGTTATGTATGCCCCGCATTTTATATCAATTGTTGTAATGGTCGGTATGATGCAGGTTATGATGTCTCCGCGTTCAGGGGTAATCAATACCATCATAACCCTTCTGGGGAACGACCCTGTTTTTTTCTTCGGCCAGGAACGGTATTTCAGGCATCTTTATGTTTGGTCCGGTATCTGGCAAAGTACAGGATTCAACTCAATCATTTATATTTCCGTACTGGCCGGGGTTAGCCAGGAAATGCATGAAGCGGCCATTGTGGACGGCGCCACAAAATTCAAACGAATCCTGTATATTGATTTGCCATCTATAATGCCAACCGCCGCGATTCTTTTAATCCTGTCCATTGGACAGATGATGAGTATAGGATTCGATAAAGTTTATTTAATGCAAAACAGTATCAATCTGCCGGTTTCGGAGGTTATTTCCACATACATATACAAAAAAGGCATATTGGATACGGATTACAGCTTTTCATCGGCGGTTGGTTTGTTTAACAATGTGATTAATTTTACCCTGCTTATTATGGTAAATAAAATAAGCAGAAAACTAACAGGCTCCAGTCTCTGGTAGGGAGGAAATAAGTGCGTCAATCGAAAGAGGACCTGGTCTTTGACGTTATAAATACTTTTTTTCTCGCGATCATTTCCTTAATAATATTATACCCCCTTTATTTTGTGGTCATTGCGTCCTTTAGTAACCCGGATACCGTCGCCGAATTGATACAAATTTATCAAAAACGCTGGGATTCTTTCCTGGGATCTTGATTCATGGGAATAGACAGACTACCTTAAAAACCGCATTTGCGTATGCAAATGCAAGGTCTGTCCACAAAGTAACCGACTTTGTGGACAGACACTAAATAATATTTAGATGTCCCAAAAAATCATACACAGGAGGGATAGCGGTATGGATAAACGTACAAGGGTATTAAACGCCATGG
>JAIRNJ010000095.1 GCA_031258115.1 Treponema sp.
CCCTTATCCAGACCCTGAAAAATGAAAATGACCCTTATCTTGACGAGGCCCTGATTGTACTGATTCAAAACACAAAAAACCGGAATATACTTACCGGCGTTTTTTCCTTTTTTGCAGAGAGGAACAAGAAGGGGCTCGAAGAGAGGGCAATCCGGGCCATTGAAGAACGGGATGAGGAAACCAATGCTACCGTCGTTGCGGCAATAGATTATCTTGGAAAAGTTAACGCTGAATCCGCGGTAAGGCCCCTCATGAACCTTATTGATTTGGGAGAAAAACGCTTTTCGAACTCAGGATTCAGGGCTTTGGGCAGGGCCGGAAGGAACAATGAAGAGTCCGATGCGGCTGCCGCATATCTAATCGATTACTATCAAAACAGGGAACCTTCCACGGAGAATCAACGGGAGATCGTAACGGCAGTCGGGGAAACAGGTTCAAATGAGGGAATCTCCTTCCTCAGCGAGCTTGTTGAGGATGAGGAAACGAGACCGGCAATCCGTATAGCGGCCATAGAAGCCCTGGCAAAGATCGGCAATACCGAAGGTCTTCCCTCGATTATAGGCGCCATTACGGATCAGG
Organism: Treponema sp.; assembly: GCA_031258115.1. Classification (GTDB taxonomy): domain Bacteria; phylum Spirochaetota; class Spirochaetia; order Treponematales; family Breznakiellaceae; genus JAIRNJ01. The sequence continues at coordinate 580 of JAIRNJ010000095.1, forward strand.
ATCCCAATGTCCGCGCCGCCGCAGTAGGCGCCCTGGGGCCCTTCCAGTCGGAAGAGGCCGGGGCCGCAATCATTGAAGCCTTCCGGGATTCCTATTACCGTACCCGCCTGGCAGCGGCAAAGGCCGCCAGGGAGAGAAAACTTGCCGAAGCCGTGCCGTATCTCAAATTCCGCGCGGAACGGGACGATGTACCGGCAGTCAGGGACGAAGCCATCCGGGCCCTGGGAGAAATCGGCAGCAAAGAGTGCATGGATTTTCTCAAAATTCTTTTTGAAGAGAGAAAGAACAATGACCGGGCGCGGATTCTTGCGGCGGAGATGATCATCAATAACGATCCTGATACGTATATTGAAAAACTGATAGCGGAGATGGACGAGGCAAAACAGGCCAACCAGATTCCCCTCTACAATGGCTTTCTCAGGGTAGCGGGCGGGGCAAAAACGGCAAAGCTGGAAACAACCGCCCGCCGTTTCCTTGCCGGCGGGGGAGTTATCGAAAAATCCTACGCTCTGGATATGGCGCTAAACAACAAGCTGACCGGCCTTGAAGATGACATAAGGCCTCTCCTGGATGAAAAAAAGAGCGGTAGTCTGGCCCGGAAAGCCCGGACAATACTTGAAAAACTGGGACTATCCGCTAACCCGGAACGTCAACCGAGTGAAGAAGCCGATTGAGAGAGAGAAGGGGATCCTCGTAACGCTCCATCCTGAGGTGGAGTTCATAGCCCTTCTCCGATATGACCTTAATCATCTTGCCTATACAATCGGAAATCTGCTGGGAACCGATATCGGGGAAGAACTGTGGTTTCCTCGGAATAAAGGTACAGCGTTCTCCGTCAACCCGGACTTCTGCAATATGGGAAGGAACGGAGACCAGGAAGATTAGAAAATCCGATTTCCCGCCTCCAACGGTAAAACTGTAGCCCGGCTTGGCAAGATGAATGTTCCGCTTGCCGATCATGGTATTCTGATCTTCCACAAAGAGGGAGAGCATCAGGGGGCCTTCGGTTCTGGCAGGCGGCTTGTAGGTATTCTGATAGGGAGTGCTCCGGGGTTTCCGGCTGGCGGCATAGTTCTCCATTGCCGAAGTAGCTGAACCGGAGGGACGGCTTGGGGCGGCGGAAAGCGGAGCTGCCGGGGGAGGGGAGGGTGAAGCTGCCTGGGCTATAACCCGTTTCGGCGAATCCTGAAGTCTGCGCGCGACAAGGAAAATAATAAGAGCCAGCGCCAGCAGGGCGCCAATCCCGAGTCCTACAAGAACCGGCATACTCAAGCCTGAACCTGCGGCCCTGCCGGGATCTTCCGCCACACTTGAAGGCCGGGATTCTCCTCCTGAGGACGCCGGATCCGGACTCTGAAGCTCTGAGGAACCGGTATCTCCGCCCGCGACAGAAGGCGGGCTTTCTCCGGTACTTTCCCGGGAGTCCGTCCCGCTCCGCTCAGAGTTTGCCTGACCGGAATCTGAAAACTGTTCTTCAAACCCGGTACCCGCCGCCGGGACTGCAGGAGCCTGCTCCTCTCCGGCAGAGGCCCCTTGTCCGGATGCGGCGCTCTGCCCCTGCCCCTCCGATGCCGGAGAGGGCTGTCCTTGTAGGGCCGGAGAACCTTGCCCCTCCGATACCGGAGAAGGCCGGCCTTGTAAGGCCGGAGAATCTTGTCCTTCCGATACCGGAGAAGCCTGCCCCTGTAAGGCCGGAGAGGGCTGACTTCGGGAACTGCCCTCTGTCCCCGCAAGAGCCGGAGGAGGAACAGTCAGGGAGGATCCGTATTTTACCAGGGCCTGAGGGACCTGCACAAACACAAAACTGTTTCCCCCTGTTTCCAGCCGCCGCCCTGCATCGCTAATCCGGGCGGTCTGATCTTCCCCTCCGTCGCTAACCAGAACCACTTTTTTAGGCCGCGGGGAAGGGAGGGACGATATATAACTGTCCGCAAAGCTTAAAGCTCCGGACAGATCGGCGGAAGATTCCAGGGGATACATCAAAAACATACGCCCGATTATGGTTTCCAGGTCTCCCCGGCCTTCAACCAGGCGGGATATTTCAAGCCGTGGTTTCCCGGCAATCGAAATAAGGTGAAACGTATCGCCGAGCTTGAGATTTTCCTTCAAAAAAGGGCCGGAAAGATAGCCTGAAACCTCTTCATGCCAGGCGCTCATGCTGGAAGAAACATCCAAAAGCAGGATAAGGTCGGTTCCCTGCCGGGTTTGCCCGAAGGAACAAGGCAGATTCCCCAAAAACAGGAATCCGGCGATCCACAGGATCGCTTTACTTATTAACCGGGGTTTCATCCTTCCTCCTCCAGACGGTGCCTGTTATATGGGTACCGCAGATATTTCTTCTACCACATAGTGGACAGTTTCATTATTGGCGGAAAAATCAAATCCTTCTCCTACAGCCTTATTAAGCATAGTACTTCCAAAGGGAGAAAGATAGGAGATAACATTATTTTCCGGATCGGATTCCCATGGCCCCAAAATGGAGTATTCCTCACGGTCCTTCTTCTTTGCGCTGCGCAATACCACCTTGGTACCAAAGGATACCCGGCTGGTATTCACCGCCGCAGGATCGAAGATCTGGGCGCGGTCGATCTCGTCCTTGAGTTTTGCCACCGTGGAATTGAGAATTTCCTGCTTTTCCTTGGCGGCCTTGTACTCTGCATTTTCCCGGAGGTCTCCCAGGGACAGGGCAAAACCAATCTCCTTTGAGTTGGCCGGTACTTCCACCTCCATGATGTGGGCAAGCTGCCTGTTCTTCTCTTCATATTTGGCGGCGGTAACCATGAGGCCCCTGGTAATGACCGTTTTTTCTTCATCTCCCAGGAATTTGAAATCAGGATGCTTGAGGAGAATCTGTTTTTTCAGCTCAATCTTGTCGGCAGGGTCGAGATCCTTTACATCCTGAATAAAGGTGAAGATACGCATGATCGTATCCCTGTCGCCCTGATCGATAAAATCAATGAGTCTTTTGTCGGTAAAAAGAAGGTTGTAAACCTGCTTGTTGACCTTGCGGTTATCCGGAGTATCACGGTGGTTTTCAATATCCCGGTAACTGATATCCAGAATGTGAATCAGGGTAATGAGCTGTTTTTCATAGCTTAAACAGGCTTTTTTGAACCAGGGAGTATCCGAGGCATTTTTAAAGAACCATACAGCAGTTTCCCGGATTTCGCTGCTCTCGCGGATATTTTCAAAGCTTGAAGATACCAGCTCAACAAGTTTATTTTCATAAGATCCGGCAAGCAGATCCTCAATGATGGAATTGGAGAGAATGTAGGGAAAAAGCTGAATATAGACATCCTCCCAGCCTGAAAGCAGTTTTACCTGTTTCAAAAACTCTTCCCGCAGCTTACTGTCTTTAAGATTTTGGAAAAGTTCAGGTACATCCTCAATTTTTTCAAAGAGGGAAGCAAAATTGAGGCTAAGCCCGTTTGCCAACATGGGGAATTTACCCGCCAATTCCTTGACGAGAAGGCAGGAAGCAACTATGTTCTCGTTTACCTGTTTTATTGAAGCCGCGGAGGGGAGATATGAGGTAAAATAGTCAAACATCTCCTTAAAATACTCCGAATCCAGTTCCACATCCGCCTGTGTAAGGTAAAGCCTCAGCGTCTGGGCCCTGTTAAAGAAATTCCGTTCCGCCTTGAATTCGTTGTAGAGCTTTTCCTCAATACTGATCGGCCTGTCCCGCACGGTAAAAAGATCGATGTTATCGGGACTGACTCCGAAGTTGGGATCCGATTTGAGAATATCCCGCGCCTTGGTAACCCAGGTAGTCCATTCCCCGGCGCTGAGAATCGAAGGCACCAGTTCGGCCTTGATCTTTTTTATATCGCAGGAGTTCCCAAAGCTTTTTATCACTGTTTTCAGAGCCCAGGCATGGTTTTCCTTGATTTTATCGTGGAGGGCTTCCTTCTTTTGGGTCGCCTTGAACACCCAGATATGGTTTTTGGAAAGGGTCTGAAGGGAATTTACCGCCATGCGCAGAGACATGGAGTGGGAACGTTTCTTTGCAAAGTCGATAACAATCTCGTCCCCCTGTACGCTGGCGATCCTGCCTGCGCCCCATGTCCTGTGGAAAACAAAATTTCCCTTGTCAAAGGCTATGTGTTTCTCAAAATCCGCAACCGCCTCATGAACCGGCCGCCAGTTCTGGGAAATATTGGAAATGCGGATGTATTCTTCAAGCTGGCTGTGCGCCGCATATTTCTGCCTGAAGCATTCCACCAGTTCCTTGCGGGCCTGAACATCCCTTTCATCATACTGAAGGATGATCTTGAGGATATTTATGGCGGTTTCTATGTCATCCTTTTTTCTGCAGACCTGGTACACATCCTGCAGGAGGAGAACCGCCTTGTCTTCGCTTATATTTTTGGCTATCCGTTTTTCCACATGGAGGAAGAAGTCAATGTCATTGGAACAGTAACCGAGGAGTTTTTCCCAAATTTCCCGTACATTGGTGATCAGCGCCTTGTTGATATAGCGGTGAAGGGCTTTCTTGTAGTAGTCAATTGCGTTTTCAATGTCGCCTTGTTTTTCGTAGTGTTCCGCCAGAGATTTGGCGATGTCGGCTTCCTCATAATCGACTTTGACAAGCCTTTCCCAGATGCCGTAGATCGCCTCTTCCTTGCCTTCATTTTTATAACACTCTACCAGGGTACGGAGAGCGAATTTTGATTCGCCGTAATCAAGAATCCGTTCACAAAGATAATTGACTATATTCCATTTGTGGTTATCCAGAAAGATCCCCACAAGGCTATTCATGTTTGAATCTTCAATGACATCATGAGAAATAGAGATCATCCCCGAAAGGTAGAGCGCTATGATACTGTTCTTTGAATGGGTAAGGTGTTCATCACAGAGTCCCTTTAATTCCATGTCCAGCCTGAGATCCTCGCCGTCCCGGATTATTCTGGCATCCCGGGCTTCCTTAAGAATCTGATCCAGTTCCTTGAACTGATTGGCAGAATAATTACTCAGGGTCGCCCTGGTCCATTTTTCCTCGTTCAGCATTTCCTGGACATTTTTGAGGAAAGTAACCTTTTCATCAACAGGTGCTTTTTCATCAAAAGCTTCAGACATCATGTACTCCTAAATGTTTTACTCTTACCGCACATACTGGTCAAAGATCGCCTTGTCGATAAGCTTCAACTTGAGCTTGGTATCTTCAGCCAGGTTTGAATAGGCCTGAATATTCTCACAATAGTCTATCAGCCAGAAATACCGGTTAATAAGCCGCGGCTTCAAAACCGCACTTACCGAAGGATTTGACCGGATATCGTTTTCCAGAGAAAAGATCGACTGCTTGAGCCGTCCCAGTTCCACCGGTCTCAGTTCCCGTTTAACCGAAAAGACCCCCATAAGCGATCCGTAAACCGGTATCCATTCTGCCAATTCAGGCCCCCTATAGCCCAGGGCTGCCACATGATCCCGCAGCCTTACTATCAGCTCCGACTCCATGTCCCGAAGATCCACCTTCTGGGGATCCAGGAAAAAAGCTTCCCGAAACAGGGCTTTTGCCACCTTGTTTTCCATCAGAAGGGCGTTTACATCGGCCAATTCCGCCAGGGCTTCCCCGTCTTCCTTTATGAGCCTGACCGACTGTTCCAGACATTTCAGGGCCTCTTCATAGTTGCCGACACCCTTATAACATCTGCCTATCTGAAGCATTAAGACCGGATCAAGCCGGCTTGTCCTGTCTCCCAGGGTTTCTTCAAAATACCGGAGCGCACTGTTAAAAACATAATGCTTCACCGCATACCGGCAGGAATCATAGGCTTCCCCCACACGGTCAAGAAAACTGTACCACGCCTTCCATTGGGACATGATATAGCCGGCCTTGTCATAGGGTTCCCGGAATTGATCGATACTGCCCATACGATCCAGCCACCACTTGACACACATGAGGCCGTACTTTACTTCCGGATTCCCAAAATCCTGTCTGAGAGCTTCCTCCAAATGTTTTCTGGCGGAAACTGCGTCAGCCTCTTTCAGATCCGTATAGGCTTGTTGAAGAAGCCTCTCTACACCTGTTTCCGCGTTCATACTTTGCATTGATTAAAGCAATTTGAGCTTCCTGCAAAACCCGGTGTACATACCTACGGTTCCCTGCAGAAGCTCTTAAAATATCTTTTGTATTAGACCATTTTTAGCAGCATTTTGCAAGGGGGGCGGGCGGGAGTTTCCTCAGCCTTTACAACGACTTCTCCGGCGGTTAGTATAAAAGTATGCTTCCCTCTTTTCCTGTACCTTCCGCATTGGTGGCGCCTTCGATTCTCTCCGCCGATTTCTCCTCTTTTGCGGAGGGGGCTGCGGAAATTGCCGCTTCCGGCGCGGATTGGCTGCATCTGGATGTAATGGATGGGCGCTTTGTCCCCAATTTGACCTTCGGCCCCAAACTTCTGCGCGATCTGCGGCAGAAATGCAGTCTCTATTTCGATGTTCACCTGATGATCGAGACTCCGGCCCGGCTTGCGGCGGAATTTGCCTCCGCGGGAGCGGACGGCATCACCTTTCATTACGAGGCGGAGATTCATTCCCAGAGGCTTCTTGGCTCTATCCGGGAGATGGGAAAACATGCGGGGATAAGCATAGTCCCCTCCACTCCGGTTTCCATGCTGGAATTTCTCCTGCCCTATCTGGATCAGGTACTGGTGATGACGGTAAATCCCGGTTTTGGGGGACAGGAGTTAATTCCCGAATGTCTTGACAAGGTAAAATGCCTTGCAAAGATCCGCAGAGAGAAGGGTTTCTCTTTCCTTATCTCGGTAGACGGCGGTATAAATGAGAAAACAGCCCTTCCGGCCCGGCAGGCAGGGGCGGATGTGCTTGTCTCCGGTTCATCCTTCTTCTCAAGCAAAGACAAAGCCGCCTATATTAGCTCTCTCCGTGCTGGAGTACTTTGAGCAAAATGCCGAAAAGAAATAAGGATGAGGCGCTTTTTAATGTCAATTTTGAAGCGGCAGGCTTAGATTAAGGAGGAAACCGGACTTTAGACCGGTTTCCCAGGAACTTGTTCTGAAACTCAGGTTAGTTTCGGAATACGCTCACTTTTCTAAAGAGGAGTCAAGGCGGATGCCGGGAAAAATATCAATTTTTACAATTCCTTCCGGTTCGGTACGGCGTGTTTCTACAGTGTTTTTCTGTATTTTTTTGCTTGCTGCCGGAAGGGGCCATGCCCAAACAGAAACCGTTCTCCAGCGGAGCCTTAAGCTCTACGGTGAAGGCCGCTATCAGGAGCTTCTTCAAAACCTAAAGCCCTATTATGAGGAACAGAAGGATCCAGCGGTACAGGCGGAAGTCCTCTACTGGATTTCCCTTGCGGAGCTGGGGGCCGCGGACTATGAAAGGGCTTTTCAGGATATGGAAGTCCTGGAAAAACTTGGCGGAACACGAGCCGCGGAAATTCCCTATCACAAGGGCAGGGTCTGTTACTATCTGGGCCGTTATGATGAGGGAATAAGTCTTTTGAGCGCCTTTGCGGAGAATTTAAGCGATCCCGGAGATCCCAGGAAGAGCGCCGCTCTCTATTGGATAGGAGAATCTCTCTATTCCATGGGACAGATGGAAAAAGCAAAGGATATATTTAGCACTATCACGGAAAACTATCCTTCAAGCGCAAAGTTTGAAGCCGCCTCCTACCGGATCTCCCTGATAAACCAGAAGAAGATCGAGACTGAACTGCTGGCTCTGCTCAAGTGGAGCCATGAAGAATCCCTTAAAACCATTGAAGAATACCAGCGCCGGGAACGGGCCTATGATCAGGCGATCATAGCCTATCAGAAACGTATCGCCGACATGCTCAGGGAATCCCCTTCTTCCGGCTCCGAGGCTGCCGTCCAGGACCGCCAGCAGCCTTCCCAGGCGCAGGAACGCGGTCCGGAAACCGGCACGGTTCCTTCCGCTTCCCTTCCCGGAGTTTCCCCGTCTTCTCCGGGAGGAGGAGACAGAGGCATGCGTCTCAACAGCATTAAAAGCCAGGCACTGGAATTACAGAATCAGTTGGAAAAAAGTCTGGGAACAGACTCAGGAGATCTGTGATGAAGGGTTCTTTGTTTCCCCTCTGTTGCCTATTTCTCTTTCTTTCCGCCCTTTCCCTGGAGGCTGTAGATTTTTCCGAAGGGCTTATACGGCTCAGCCTCCACGAAGAGGAAGGCTATTTTTCCCTGTATTACCTTAGCGATCCGGCACGGTCGCTCTACGAACCGCTTTTTTCCGCCAAAGATCCGCGGACGACTTTTCTGGCCCTTCGTGTTAATAATAAGGTCTACCGTCTTGGCGAATCCAGCGCCTTTCGTTTCCGGGTAGAAGCCGGGAGAAATCCTTCCCTGATCTTTGAATCTTCGTTTTTAAGAGTCATTGAAGAATTCAGTTTTATAAGAACTGCCGGTTCTTCCGGGACAAACGGTGTAAAAGTCAGCATAACGGTAGAAAATTTGAACGGCAAGCAGGCTTTTGTCGGCGCGCGGCTTCTTATCGATACCATGCTGGGAGAGGGGAAGGGAGGAACGCCCTTTGTTACCGTGAAGGGAAAGATGAACGGAGAAACCGCTTATGAGGCGAATTCAACGGAACACTGGTGGTTGTCCGGAAACGGTAATAATCTTTCCCTTATGGGAAGTATATCCGAAGGGGTAAATACTCCCGCACAGTCGATCATCTTTTCCAACTGGAAGAGACTCAACGACGCTTCCTGGAAGATCAATTACTCTCCCGGGAGAAATTTTCACTATATACCCTTTTCTATCGGAGATTCCGCAGTGTGTTACTATTTTGATCAGAAGCTCCTGGACAAAGGAGAAACGCAAACCTGGGAACTTCTGCTTGCATCGGGAGACGAACAGGGTTTTGCCGCCGTTTCCGCGGATCTGCGGGAAACCGGCACCTTCCCCGATAATACCCCGGATCGCTCTTCTATGCAGGCGGATCTGGAGACGCTCCGGGAACTTCTGAGGAAACTCGATGAATATATGTCTCCGCTTTCCGGTGTCTCGGACGAAGAAATTAGCGCTCTGGAGTTGTCCATAAGCCGCCTGAGGGATCGGTACAACAAACGGTAAGCCCATGAGACTGGAACCCGTTCTGGAAAAGGCAATCCGCTTTATCAGGCAAGGCGGTTACGACAGAGCAATCCGTATCCTTGAGCCCGAGGCCAGCCGTTACCGGGGTTCGTATCTCTATTACTATCTTCTGGCGGTAGCCTACCTCAATGTCCGGGATTTCAAGAACGCCAAATTTTATTTTGAATATGCCCTGAAATCCAAACAGAAAGATACCCGCGAGGCCTCCCGTGATCCGGGAATCCTTCTGGGTTTCGCGGCGCTCTATCTTCACCGGGGCGATACCGCGGCCGCGGTGGATTATTATCTTGAAATTCTCGACGATGATGAACATAACAGAATCGCGGAAAAAGCTTTAAGACTTATAAAAAAGTATTCATCCGGCAAAGGTCTCTCGGACTGGATGAATTCCACGGCCTTCAGGAAGATCTTTCCCCAGGTTCCAAAGATCCCCCTTACCTGGAACAGGGTTCTTATACCCGCTCTTATTGGGGTTCTGAGTATATCCGCGGGGGCAATGGGGGTTCTTATATGGCGGGAGCTCATTCCGGCTCCCTGGAACCGGGTTTCCGAACGGGACATAGGAGGGGCGGCCCTGGACAGGGAGGAAAAGGCAAACCCGGTACAGACAGGCGGTGTCTACCGTTACATACTTACAAGAGACCAGGTGCTGGATGAGTACAGCCGGGCTCTTTCCCTCTTTTCCGAATTCCGGGATGAACAGGCCAGAGTCCGGATCAACCGGCTCCTTGAATCTAACGCCTCCGATCCGGTAAAGAACAAGGCCCGGATTCTTGCCTCCTTTATGGAGAAACCGGGTTTCGACAGTTTCAGGCGCAGCGACAATTTCAGCTACTCCGAAGTGATGAAGGATCCCCTGCTTTATCGGGACTGCAGCGTTATCTGGCGGGGCATGGCTACCAATGTCAGGGCCGAGGAAGGTTCATTTGACTTTCTTGTCGGTTATGACAAAAAAACAAATCTTGAAGGAATTGTAGCGGTCAGGTTTTCCGGCGCGGTCAAGGTCAACAGTGAAGAAGCCCTGGAATTGCTGGGCCGCATCGTTCCTGTTTCAAGTCCTGCCGGTCTTACCATAGCTATCGAAGGCATATCGATACACCAGAATGTAAGGGGCCGGCCATGAAGGCCGTAATCCAGCGGGTTCTTGAGGCTTCGGTTTCCTCTGAAGGGAGAATCTCAGGCCGGATAGACCGTGGACTCCTCGTATACCTTGGAGTGGGCCGTTCCGATACCGAAGAGGACGTCCTCTGGATGGCTGAAAAAACCGTCAATCTGCGGATCTTCAATGATGAAAAAGGGGTAATGAACCTCTCGATACGGGATCTTCTTGAAACCGAAACAAAAACCGGTAACAAGCCGGATAAGCATACCAATGGTATTTATGATACCGTTATTCATTCAGTATTGGGCGTCCTTGCGGTGAGCCAATTCACCCTTCTTGCCGATGCCCGAAAAGGACGGCGGCCCTACTATGGGGAAGCGGCGGACCCGGAAATGGCAAACAAACTCTACGAATTCTTTATTACGCAGATCCGTAAACAGGGTATCCCCTGCGAGTCGGGGGTTTTCAGGACTCAGATGGCGGTAACATATACCAATGACGGCCCGGTTACTATTTTGCTGGATTCCCGTTCCTGATTATGGTAAAGTGAGGGTAATGAAAAGTTTCATTATAAGCGCGACACGATCAATGCGGAGTTATGCCTCCAAAGTAGTGGAGAGTTCTGTTAAATATCCTGAATTTTCCGGATTGAAAGAAGAAATAAATGGCGTTGATCTGCTCAGGACAGACCGTTTTGCCGACGGCGAGATGGAGGTAGTGGTAAACGCTTCCATTCGGGGCAGGGATGTAGTGCTCTTTACCAGCTCCTCCGCCAGGAATGAAGCGGGAATATCGGTGGAAGAGGCAAAGATCGAACTCTACCATGCGGTAGATGCCCTGAAGCGTTCCCAGGCAGGCAGGATCATCATCTTTGAACCTTTCATTTCCTGTTCCCGTTCGGACAGAACCAACCGCCGCAGTTCCGTGGGGCTCTGGGTTCACTTTCAGACCCTGGTGAATCTGGGCATGAATCATATCGTTACCTTTCAGCTTCATTCGGACAAATCCAAATCAATAGTTGATCCAACCCGTTATATCATCGAGGATATTCCCGCCCTCAATCTCCTCAAGCGCTACCTGTGCGATGCATATATACAGGATCTTTCAAGCCTGGAGCGGATTGTAAGGCCCAACTGGGCATTCTGTTCCGTGGATGCCGGAGGGGAAAAACTGGCCAGGGATTTTGCCAATTCCTTTGGAGCAAGCCTGGTTGTGGCCCATAAACAGCGGGATTATTCCCATGCCAATACCATAGAGTCCATCAACATCCTCTCCGCCGAACCCCTTGAATCCAGGACACTCTGGATTGTAGACGATATGATCGACACGGCAGCCTCCGCGGAGAGCCTTATCCGGGCTTTGGCGCCCCATAAACCCGCGGAAATCAACCTGATTGCCGTGCACGCCATCTTTTCAGAGCCTGCGGTGGAGAGGCTCAACGCGCTTTCCGCGGAGGGGCTCCTTAAACGGGTTATTGTCACCGATACGATCTGCGCTCCCCATTTCTCCCGGCCCGAGGTACCCAATATGGTGCTGGTTCCTTCTGCGGGCCTCAGCGCCATGGTGATCCGTGCGATCATCACGGAGGCCTCCATGAGCAAACTTCTGCGGCCTTTCAATGCGGAAATTTATCTTAAATCTCCCAGCCTTTTCAAGTCCTGAAAAAAATGGTAAAATTTCTCCGGTTTTATTGAAGTAATTCACAGCAGAATGCCCTATATTCAGTGTCTGTAAAACAGAAAACACGCAGGGAGGAAAAGGTGGCAAAGATGGCTGAAAGCGAAAAATCCAGGACTATTGCACCGGTCAGTGGAGAAGAAAAGACAAAGGTACTGGAAGCAGCCCGGCTGCAGATTGAAAAGCAGTTCGGGCCCGGTGCAATCATGAAGCTGGGAGATCATTCCAATGCATCGGGCATTGAAACGGTTCCTTCCGGCTCGATACTTCTCGATGAAGCTCTGGGAATCGGCGGTTATCCGCGGGGACGTATCATCGAAATTTATGGCCCTGAGTCTTCCGGCAAAACAACGCTGGCCCTTCATGCCATTGCGGAAGCCCAAAAACTTGGCGGGACAGCGGCGTTTGTGGATGCCGAACATGCCCTGGATCCGGTTTATGCCAAAAACCTGGGGGTTAACATAGACGATCTCTGGGTTTCCCAGCCGGATACCGGGGAACAGGCCCTGGAGATAACCGAAAGCCTGATCCGTTCGGGGGCCGTGGACATCATCGTGGTGGACTCTGTTGCCGCCCTGACCCCCCAGGCGGAAATTGAAGGGGACATGGGGGATGCCCACATGGGTCTCCAGGCCCGGCTCATGAGTCAGGCTCTGCGGAAGCTTACCGCCATCATAAGCCGTTCACGAACAATTCTCATCTTTATCAATCAGATCCGCATGAAGATCGGTGTCATGTTCGGGAATCCTGAAACAACCACCGGCGGCAATGCTCTCAAATTTTATGCGTCGGTACGCCTGGAAGTCCGAAAGATCGAGACCATTGAAGCGGGGAAAGATGAGGATGCCATCGGGAACCGTGTACGGGTAAAAGTGGTAAAAAACAAGATGGCTCCTCCCTTCAGGAAGGTGGAACTGGAGATCATGTTCGGCAAGGGCGTTTCCGCCATCGGGAGCCTCCTTGATGCGGCGGTAAAATACGAAATCATCGACAAGAAGGGCGCCTGGTACGCGTACGGGGAAGAAAAGATAGGGCAGGGCAGGGAGAATGTCCGTGAATACCTGGAAACCAACCCTGATTTTGCCAAAGAGGTGGAACTAAAACTGCGCAAGATCATTTTCCCGGGCCGGGAATTCCCTTCTCCGGGAAGCACGGAAAAGAAGGCGGCTGCAAAACCCGCGGTTTTAGAGACTTCGGCGCCCGAAGCCCCGAATCCGGCTGCCGCCGCCGAAAAAGAAGACCCAGGTATGCCGGAACCTTCGCGGGTTTCCGGCCCCGCAAGCCCCGGGCCGTCCCCGGCAGGCCCTGCCGCCAGGCCCGCGGAAGCCGCTCCTCTTCACCGGGGCCCGGGAAGGCCTCCTGCCGCCGCAAAACCCGTTCCCGCCGCGCCTGCCGCAGAACCGCGGGGGCCGGGCAGACCGAGGAAAGTCCAGGAAACTGAGACCGGCGACGACGGGCTCTTTTAGGAAACCGGACTGACAGATGGGAACTTCGGTAATTCAGGAAAATGCAGATACTCAATGGAACGGTCACCGTTTCCGCCTCAAAGACTTTGAGGGTCCCCTGGATCTGCTTCTCTTTCTGATAAAGAAAAATGAGATAAACATTTACGATATTCCCATTGCCCAGATTACCGAACAGTTTCTCGAATACCTAAGCTATGCTACGGAACTCGACCTTGAAGAAGTGTCGGAATTCCAGGCCATGGCCGCTGCTCTCCTCTATATCAAAAGCCGGACTCTGCTTCCCTCCGGGCTCGATCCTTCCGACGACATCGAGGATCCCCGGCAGGAACTGGTTGAACGGCTTATCGAGTATCAGCGCTATAAAAAGCTTTCCGAACTGATGGAAGAGAAAGAAAGGGAAACCGAATGGATCGTTGAACGTAATAAGCTTCAGCGGACTCTGCCTTTCAATGATGATGAACTGTGGGAACAGGTAGACGTTCTGGATCTCCTCAATGTTTTTGCGGCGCTCATGTCAAAGCTCCCCGGAGAGCGAATCATGGATCTCTATGAAGAAGTTTCGGTAAACGAAAAAATAACGCTTCTTTCGGAACTTCTGGAAAACCGGGGGGAATGCCGTTTTACCGATCTTGTGGTCAGACAGGGCTCGGTGATGGATATTATCTGCGCCTTTCTTGCGATTCTTGAGGCGGTAAAGATCCGGATGGTAATCATATTTCAGAACCGCATGTTTGGTGATATACTTATCAGGCCGGGTATGCAATGAAAATTGTTTCAAGAGGGGCAGCGTGTCCGGTTTAATTTTAAGCCTGGATTCAAAGGGATAGAAGTGAGCGAACAATTACAAAAAGAAACCGCATTGGTAGAGGCGATCCTCTTTCTTGAAACCGATCCTATAGATGAAGCTTCCATCAGCCGGAATTCCGGCCTTGCAAAAGAGGTGGTCAAGGAGTGCATTGAGCTGCTGGATGCCCGCTATGCCCAGGGGGAATCGGGGCTGGAACTCAGTTATATCGGCGGGGGGATCATGATATCTCCCAAGAAAGAATACTGGGACAGTCTCAAGGAACGTTACGGAAAACGGAACGAGAACCGGCTCTCACGGGCTGCCATGGAGACCCTTTCAATAATTGCCTATTCCCAGCCCATTACCCGGACGGAAATCGAGGCAATCCGGGGAGTTTCGGCGGATAACATGATACACCTGCTTATAGAGCGGAAACTGATCAGGGAAGTGGGCAAGAAAGATGTACCCGGCAAGCCGGTTCAGTACGGAACAACCAAAGAATTTTTGAAGCTTTTCCATCTCGGCAGTATTGCGGATCTTCCCAAACTCAGTGATAGGGAGAAGGATCGGTTTGAACTTGTCGGGGAAGCCTAATCCGCAATTAAGCCTCCGGCTCCAGGTGTACCTTGCCCATGCAGGTGTAGCCAGCAGGCGTTCCTCGGAGGCAATTATTCTTGCCGGAAGGGTAAGTGTTAACGGGAAAACCGTTACGGCGCTGGGGGAAAAGGTAGACCCTTCCAGGGATCAGGTATTGCTGGACGGCCGGCCTCTGACACTTGAAAAACGCCGTTTTTATCTGGTCCTTCATAAGCCTCCCGGCTATATATGCAGTTCCTTTGATCCCCAGAACCGTCCTTTGGCCTTGGATCTCCTGCCCGGGGATATTGAAGAACGGCTTTTCAGCGTGGGCCGTCTGGATTTTCGTTCTTCCGGGCTTATCATCTTTACCAATGACGGAGATTTTACCGCCCGTGTGTCCCATCCTTCGGCGGAGATAGAAAAAGAATACCTGGTGGAGGCTTCCGGCTCCATACCCGATGAAGCGATTGAGGCGTTTTCAAAGGGGATTGAAGTGGAGGGAATTTTGTACAAAGCCCTGGAAGTTGAAAGAACAAGCTGGAGAAGCCTGCGTATTGTCCTTATTGAGGGGAAAAACCGGGAGATACGGCGGGTTTTTTCCCATTTTCATCTGCATCCGGAAAAGCTCTGCCGTGTACGCATAGGGCCGGTACTGCTGGAGGATCTTGCCGAAGGTTTTTCCCGGCCTCTCACGGAAAAGGAATTGAAAGAGTTGGGGAAAGGGGCTGCAGCATGGTGATAGCGATTGACGGGCCCGCGGGCTCCGGGAAAAGCAGCGTCGCCAAAATGCTTGCCCGGAGGCTGCGTATTCCTCCCAAAAATGAAGCCTTTACCTATATCAACTCCGGCAATCTCTACCGGGCCATAACCCTGGGCTGCATGCGCCGGGGCATAAAAATTGAAGATGCCGAAGCGGTAACGGCCTGTGCCGGTGAAACGAAAATTGAATACCGGGACGGAGAACTCCTGCTGGATGGGGAAAACGTAGAATCCCTGCTTCACAGTGACGAAGTAGACGCCCTGGTATCGCCGCTTTCTGCCATTGTACCGGTGAGGCATGTGGTAAACGACATCATCCGGCGCCTTGCCGCAGGATTCAATGCGGTGGTGGAGGGGAGGGACATGACTACCGTGGTTTTTCCCCATGCGGAATACCGCTTTTACCTGGATGCTTCCGTGGAAGCGCGGGCCAGACGCCGCCATGCCCAGGGAGTTTCCAGGCTCAGCCTTGAGGAGATCCGTTCCGGCATTGAAGAGCGTGACAGGCTTGACAGGAACAAGGAAGAGGGGAGTCTGATTCTGGTTCCCGGGGTTGACTATCTGGATACTTCGGACTTGACCATCCAGCAAGTTTATGACAGATTAGTAGAGATAATAATGATCGAAGGAACAACAATGGCTGAGAAGGACGTGGAACCGGATATTACTCATAAGGATGAGCCGAAGACCCCTGACGACAATATCCAGACACAATTACAGGAAGAATACTTAAAAACCCTCGAATCCCTCGAAGAAGGGCAGCTCGTTGACGGTGTAGTCATTCAGGTGACTCCCGATCAGGTCTTTATCGATGTGGGTTACAAGTCAGAAGGAAAGATTCCCATAGGGGAATTCACTGAAATTCCAAAAATCGGGGA
>JAIRNJ010000113.1 GCA_031258115.1 Treponema sp.
TGCGGTGATAAGTCATGCCGCCACGCTCCGTTCCAGAATACCTTTCCTCCATTTCTTTGACGGTTTCCGTACCAGCCATGAACTGCAGAAGGTTGAAGAAGTTCCCTACGACACAATGAAGCTTATGATCGACGATGATCTGGTGCGGGAGCACCGTGCAAGGGGCCTTAGTCCCGAAAAACCCTCTCTCCGCGGCACTGCCCAGAACCCGGATACCTATTTCCAGGGCCGGGAAGGCGTAAACAAGTACTACGACCTGGTTCCGGGCATCGTTCAGACGGAAATGGATAAATATGCCAAACTCACCGGCCGGGCTTACCGGCTCTTTGACTACTTCGGCGCTCCGGATGCGGAAAAGGTTATCATCATCATGGGTTCCGGCGCGGAAACCTGCGAAGAAACCGTTGAATTCCTCCAGGGCAAGGGAGAGAAGGTGGGTCTCCTCAAGGTACGGCTCTACCGGCCCTTTGACGCGGGCATTTTTGTAAAATCCCTGCCCCAAACGGTTAAAGCCATTGCGGTTCTCGACCGCACCAAGGAACCCGGTTCCCTGGGCGAGCCCCTCTACGAAGATGTGCGTACCGCCATCGGGGAAGTGATGAGCGCCGGAGATACCCACTTCAAGAGCTACCCCGTTATACTGGGCGGCCGCTACGGTCTGGGTTCCAAGGAATTCACCCCCGGCATGGTAAAGGCCGTATTCGACAACCTCAGCGGCAAGAAGACTGCCAACTTCATAGTCGGTATCAAGGATGATGTACAGGGCAAGAGCCTCGACTACGACGAACACTTTGTGATCCCCGAAGAGGGAATGAACGAAGCGATGTTCTACGGTCTCGGTTCCGACGGCACGGTCGGCGCCAACAAAAACTCGATCAAGATAATCGGGGATGCCAAACCGGAACTCAATGCCCAAGCTTACTTCTCCTACGACTCCAAGAAGTCCGGCGGTTTTACCGTTTCCCATCTCCGTTTCGGCAAGAAGTCGATTCGGCGGCCCTATCTTATCACCAAGGCGGACTTCCTGGCCTGTCACAAGTTTACCTATATGGAAACTTACGACATGCTGGCCAACTGTAAGGAGGGCGCTACCTTCCTGCTGAACAGCCCCTACGGGGCTTCCGAAGTGTGGAAGTACCTTCCCGTGGAGGCTCAGAAGCGGATCATCGACAAGAAGCTCAAATTCTTTGTGATCGACGCCTTTGAAATTGCCGGAAAAGCCGGCATGGGCACGAGGATCAATGTAGTCATGCAGGCCGCATACTTCAAGATCTCCGGGGTACTCCCCGAGGCGGAAGCGGTAAGGTACATGAAGAAATTCATCGAAAAGTCCTACGGCAAGAAGGGCGCCGATGTGGTGCAGAAGAACAACGCAACCATAGAACTTGCCCTGTCCGCGGTTCAGGAAGTAAAATACCCCTCCTCCGTCGAAGGGGATATCCACATGAAGAAGGCCATGGCAGGCGCAAAGGATCCCTGGATTCGGGAAGTGCTGGGAACCATGACGATTCAGGAGGGAGACAAGCTTCCCGTATCGAAGATTCCCGAAGACGGAACCTTCCCCACCGCCACTACCCAGTACGAGAAGCGGGCCATTGCCGAAAAAGTCCCCGAATGGGATGCAAATATCTGCATACAGTGCGGTCAGTGTACCGTTGTATGCCCCCATGCGGTCATGCGGATGAAGACTCTAAGTGATGAGGATGCGTCAAAGGCGCCCAAGGGCTTCAAATGCGCCGAACTCAAACCAAAGGCGGAAGCGGGAAAAAAGATCACCTTGCAGATTTCCTCGGAAGACTGTATGCAGTGCGGGGTGTGTATCAACCAGTGCCCCGCCAAGTCCAGGGAAAATCCCGAGCGCAAGGCCCTCAACTGGGTACACAACAGTATCGAGTACCGGGAAGAACAGGCGCCCCTCTGGGATTACTTCATGACTCTACCGGAAGCCCCCGCTTCGGAAATCAACCTGGGAACTCCCAAGGGTCTGGCCCTCAAACGGCCCCTCTTCGAGTTTTCGGGCGCCTGTGCGGGCTGCGGCGAGACGCCCTATGTCAAGCTGCTCTCCCAGCTCTTCGGCGACCGGGCGGTAATTGCCAATGCAACCGGCTGTTCTTCGAT
The DNA here is from genome assembly GCA_031258115.1 of Treponema sp. GTDB lineage: Bacteria > Spirochaetota > Spirochaetia > Treponematales > Breznakiellaceae > JAIRNJ01. The sequence continues at coordinate 2,119 of JAIRNJ010000113.1, forward strand.
TTATGGCGGAAACCTCCCCACTACCCCCTACTGCCAGCGCGCCGACGGCCGCGGGCCAACCTGGTCAAACAGCCTCTTTGAAGATGCCGCGGAATTCGGCATGGGGATGAGGCTCACCAGCGACAAACTCGCCGAACATGTCCGGGAACTGGCTGTCCAGGCCAAGGCGGAAGGCATTCAGGCTTCCCTCCTCGACAAGCTCCTTGCCAATACCCAGGCGGATGACGCCGCCATTGAGGAACAGCGGAAAAACGTAGACGAACTCAAGAAGGCCCTGAAGGCTGAAAGCAAGCCCGTCACAAAGATGCTCCTCTCCCTGGCGGATCACTTTATTAAACGTTCCGTGTGGATTCTCGGCGGCGACGGCTGGGGTTACGACATCGGCTACGGCGGTCTTGACCACGTACTGGCTTCGGGCCGGAACGTGAACGTCCTCTGTATGGACACCGAAGTTTACTCCAATACCGGAGGCCAGATGAGCAAGGCCACCCCGGTGGGAGCCATCGCCAAATTCGCCGCAGGCGGAAAGGATATTGTAAAGAAGGATCTGGGCGCCATGGCAATGAGCTACGGCTATGTGTATGTGGGAAAGATCTCCATGGGCGCAAATATGGCCCAGGTGATCAAGGCCTTCCGTGAGGCCGAAAGCTACGACGGGCCTTCCATCATCATCGCCTACAGCCACTGCATCAACCACGGCATCGATATGATGCACGGCATGGATCAGCAGAAGGCGGCGGTTACCAGCGGACTGTGGCCCCTGTACCGCTACGATCCCAGACTCAAGAGCCAGGGGAAGAATCCTTTCCAGCTTGACAGTAAGGAAGCCACCACGGCCCTTGAAGACTTCATGTACAAGGAAGTCCGCTTCAAGAGCCTCAAGGCTGCCAGCCCCGACCGGGCGGATGCCCTCCTCGCCAAGGCAAAGGCCCAGGTGGAGCGTGTCTGGAAAGAGTACAAGTATTTAGCCGACCGGCCTTTCTAAACGGTTTCAACTGAAATCGTAAGGATCGAAAGCCCGGGGCTGCGGCTCCGGGCTTTTTTTAGTAACGAGGAGTATCAATGGTAATTACCGAAAAAAAAGAAAAAAAACTTGTCTGTGAGTATGCCAGAAAAGCATTGAAGTCTGCGGTTATAGACAATGAACTCTATGCAAAATACGAGGTAAAACGGGGACTGCGGGACAAGAGCGGCAAAGGGGTTCTGGCGGGGCTTACCGAAATATCGGAGATTGTCTCTTACATTATCGAAGATAACGATCTTGTGCCCTGCGAAGGCAAGCTTTACTACCGGGGGATCAATATTGAAAGTCTGGTAAAAGGTTTTACCGGAGAAAACCGTTTTGGGTACGAGGAAATTGTCTTTCTTCTCCTCTTTGGGCATCTTCCCAAAAGGAAGGAATTCCTTAGGTTCCGCAGCCTCCTTTCCCGCTATGCCACTCTGCCGGAGGCCTTTGTCCGGGACACGATCATGAATGCTCCCAGCACGGACATGATGAATTCTCTGGCAAAAAGCGTACTGACTCTCTATTACTACGACAACAATGCGGAGGATATCTCCATCGCAAATATCATCCGCCAGTCCATTCAGCTTATCGCCCGGTTTCCCCTTCTGGCGGTCTATGGTTACCAGTCCTATGCCCATTACCACAACAATCAGAGTCTCGTGATCCATCCTGCTCAGCCTGAACTTTCCACCGCGGAGAATATCCTCTATATGCTCCGTCCCGACAGCAGCTACACGGACTTTGAGGCGAAGGTTCTCGACCTGGCCCTGGTGCTTCATGCGGAACACGGAGGGGGAAACAATTCAACCTTTACGATGCATGTGGTTACTTCTTCGGGAACGGATACATATTCCTCGGTGGTGGCCTCCCTGGCTTCCCTCAAGGGGCCCAGGCACGGAGGCGCAAACATCAAGGTGGTGCAGATGTTCCAGGATATGAAGGAAAAGCTTAAGGACTGGGATGATGACGATGCGATTGCCGCGTATATCGCCAGGATCCTCAAAAAAGAGGCTTTCGATAAATCCGGTCTTGTGTATGGCATGGGCCATGCGGTGTACAGTCTCTCGGATCCCCGGGCGCTGATATTCAAGGGCTTTGTGGAACAGTTGGCTGAGGAAAAGGGCAGGATGGATGAATACCGGCTTTACTCAAAGGTAGAGAGTATTGCCCCCCGGGTAATCGGTACAATGCGCAAGATTTACAAGGGTGTAAGCGCCAATGTGGACTTCTATTCCGGCTTTGTGTACAGCATGCTCGACCTGCCCGGGGAACTTTTTACCCCGCTCTTTGCCGTGGCCCGGATTTCCGGCTGGTGCGCCCACCGGCTTGAGGAAATCGCCAATGCGGGGAAGATCATCCGGCCGGCCTACAAGTCGGTTACCAGGCATATTGACTATATTCCCATGGATAAACGCTGAAGGAGAGGGAAGCTCTCGGCGGATCTTTATCTTCACGGGGATTTATAATATCATATATAGCAGGTAATTTTATGGGGGCAAAATGGCTGACGGTGTAGTAAACAAGGTCGTTTCATTCCTTACCGGGGATGCTTCCGGTTCCGAAGACAAGATGGTTCTCAAGACTTACATTAAGGATATCGCCCAGAACCGTTATGCAAAGTTTTTCCGGACCCGTTCCGACGAGTTTGATCCGGCGTTTTCGGTTTTCATTTATGATATTTACAAGACTCTCTACCCGATGAGGATTTTTCTGCAGGAAGCGGGCAGGATGGAAAGGCTCAAACAGATAGCCATTGAAGCCTTTATGGATCGTACCATCGTGGAAACCATGAGGCATATTTCCCCCGAGGAAGCGGCGGAACGGGCAAAAACCACTCCCCCCGCCGAACTGGTAAGCCAGCTCAAGGAAGATCTTTCCCGTCTGACCGGGGCTTTCGACGAAACCAGGAAGGAAGGGGTCAACCGCTGTTTCAATCAGATCTCCGCGCTGCATGATTTTACCGGTTTTGACTATACCGGTCTTCTTAAAAAATTCGATCCTGCCATACCGGAAGGGAATTTCCTCTACACTCCCCGTTTCCAGCCTGCCAGGGCGGATTCCCTTGTCAAGGATATAACGGAATTTCTGGCGATTTCCCACTATGTGGCCCAGGAGCAGGAATGGAAAACAGCCTGGGAAGCCATAAAGCTTGCGAATAACGGCGTGGAACTGGTTCCCATGGAAGAATGGAACAGGATCATTGCAGACCTTAAAGATGTAAAGGGTTCGGGGATCATCGATTACTGCATGCGCTACGCCACAAAGGATCCCGGCTGGCGCTGGAAACCCAGGATTCCCGGCGAAAATCTGGTAAAGACCTGGCTTGAAGCCAAACAGAAATCCGTCCAGGGTATCATCGACAAGATAACCAATGCCCAGAAAGCTTCCCAGATCAGCGCCCTGGTTAAGGCGGTATTTAGTGTTCCCGATATTGTGCGTCTCCACTACTATGTGCCCAGGGAAAACGCTAATTTTGAGCAGAGGGAACTGGACGGCTACATTTATGCCGAAGGGCTCAACTATCTGGCCGCCTTCCTGCAGGATGCGCTTGAAAAGGAAGTGAAGGAGCTCTGCGACATCATTCTTATCCGGGGACAGTGGACGAACAATGCCGCCTCCATGGAAATGTCGGAAGCATTCCATCAGATTATAGAGATTCCCGCGGCAATCGACGAGCTTGACGAAAGTCTTTCGGAAGACGGCGATAACGGTTCCAGGCTCCGGGCGGCCCTGCTTCGGGTAGACAGGGACAAGACACAGAGACGCTACATCAACAGTATCTGCGGCGGACTCAACAACGAAGCCCTGGAAATTATTAACCGTTCGGCCACGCATCTTATCATCATCGGCAGGCATTTCAAGGCCCTGGTTGACGATTTCCAGAAAAAGCCAAGCGAACTCTTAACCAACTGGAAGGAACTGGCCTCTTTCTCCAAAGAACCGCTGGTACATCGTATTTCGGCTTCCTACAAGAGCATCAATTACTTTGTCCAGCTTATGCGGCTCTGTACCCAGTAAGTTGAGGTCCAAAACTTCAGCCTTTGGAAGGGGCTCATTTCCATTCATAGCAGAGCAGGGGCTGACGGGCGGCTTTTACCTCGTCGGGCCTTGAGACGGCGGCGCTAAAGGGGGCGGCCCGGAGGGAAGCCGCATCTTCCCCGGCTTTTTGGGCAAGGGAGAGAAACACGTCTGCAGCGGCGTCGAGGGTTTCCCGTGATTCGGTTTCCGTTGGCTCCAGCATCAGGGCTTCATGAACGATGAGCGGGAAGTACACCGTCGGCGGATGGATGCCGCAGTCTTCCAGCCCCTTGGCAATATCCAGGGCGCTTACCCCGTATTTTTCCTTTAGAGTTTCCGCACTCAACACAAATTCATGCATGCAGAAGCCCCGGGAGGCCGCGGGAAATGTTCCTTTTAGTTTTGCAAGCAGATAGTTGGCATTGAGTACGGCGTTTCCGGCCATGTCTGCGACACCGTCCCTGCCCAGCATGAGAAGGTAGGCAAGGGCCCTTACGGCAACAAGAAAGTTCCCGTAGAAACCGTGCACCCGTCCTATGCTTTTGCCCTCTCCACAGTCTCCCTCAAAACCGTAAGAGGGCAGAAACTCCGAAAGAATTTTTTTGCAGCCGACCGGCCCCGAACCCGGCCCTCCGCCGCCGTGGGGGGTGGCAAAGGTCTTATGGAGATTTATATGCATGACATCAAAACCCATGTCCCCGGGCCGGAAGAGGCCCGCAACGGCGTTGAGGTTTGCCCCGTCATAGTAGCAGAGCCCTCCCGCCTTATGCACAATCTCTGTTATTTCAAGTATCCCGGTTTCAAAAAGTCCCAGTGTATTGGGATTGGTCAGCATGATACCGGCAGTATTACTGTCCGTTACCGATTTTAGAGCCTCAAGATCTATGCGGCCGTCCGCGCCGGACTTGATATTGATTACCGTAAAACCCGCCATGGAAGCGCTGGCAGGATTGGTACCATGGGCGCTGTCCGGGATGATGATGTTTAGCCGCCCGGCCTCTCCCCTGCTTTCGTGGTAAGCCTTGATCATTAAAAGTCCGGTCAATTCGCCCTGGGCCCCGGCCGCAGGCTGGAAACTGAAGGCATCCATGCCTGTTATGGGACAGAGATACCGGGAGAGCATATCAAAGACCTTGAGGCAGCCCCGCAGCGTCCCACTCTCCTGGAGGGGATGGAGGGACGTAAAACCGGGAAGGGCCGCCGCCTCGTCTCCCAGCTTGGGGTTGTACTTCATGGTACAGGAACCCAGGGGGTAGAAACCCCTGTTCACACCGAAAGAACGGCTTTCCAGGGCGCTGTAATGGCGGCTGAGGGAATTTTCGTCGATGTTCGGCAGCCTGGCCCGCCTTTTCCGTGACAGTTCCTGCGGCAGTGATACTACAGGCACATCGCAGGGCGGCAATATGACAGAAGATCTGCCTTCCCTGCTTTTTTCAAAAATCAGTTCCATGATTTCTCCTTGAGGATGCCGCAGAGTCTGTCGATTTCCTCTCTGGTATTGAGTTCCGTAACGCACCAGAGAAGCTGTTTTCCCTCGTTAATGGGCAGGGGGCCCAGAATATCTTCCTCCGCGAGACGAGCAAGAATTTTTCCGGTACAGGGGGAGGATGTTACAAATTCGTTGAAAAATTCTCCCGTGTAAAAAAGAGAAAAACCGGGTATGGCGGAGATACTGTTCGCCGCATAGACGGCCTTGGAATGGCACTGGGATGCGGTTTCCGCAAAACCCGTTTCGCCCATCACGGAAAGGTACACCGCGGCGGTGAGGGCGCAGTAGGCCTGATTACTGCAGATATTGCTGGAAGCTTTTTCCCGGCGTATGTGCTGTTCCCGCGCCTGCAGGGTGAGTACGAAGGCCCGTTCCCCGCGGCTGTCCGTCGTCTCCCCCACGATGCGGCCGGGAAGCCTGCGCAGGAGAGGGCCTTTGCAGGCCATAAAACCGAGATAGGGCCCCCCGAATGAAAGGGGAAGTCCCAGGGGCTGCCCTTCGCCGCAGGCAATATCCGCGCCAGAGGCGCCGGGGCTTTCCAGAATACCCAGCGATATGGGATATATGCCCGTAACAAGGAGGGCTCCCGCTTCGTGCGCCATTTCCGTGCAAGTCTTTACATCTTCGATAAGGCCGAAAAAATTCGGCTGTTCGAGATACACGCAGGCAGCGGATCGATCCTCCTGCAGCAGTTTCCGCAGAAGCTCTGCGTCGATTCTCCCGTCCTGTGCCGCGGGGATCGTCTTTATCTTCATGCCGTTGCCGAAACAGTAGGTCTTTACGGTTTCCAGTGTCCGCCTCTTTACCGTTTCCGCAATGAATACGGTATTCCGGTTCCGTTCCCGGCACATGGCAATGCTTTCCGCTGCCGCGGAAGCGCCGTCGTAGACAGAAGCATTTGCGGCATCCATGCCGGTGATCTCGCAGATCATACTCTGGTATTCAAAAATCGCCTGCAGAATTCCCTGGCTTATCTCGCTCTGGTAGGGCGTGTAGGCGGTAAGGAAAGTCTCTTTGGAGACGATACGCTTCACCGCCGCGGGGATATAGTGACGGTAGGCTCCGGCGCCCCGGAAGACGGTTTTGAAGATCCTGTTCTCCCCGGCAAGGGATTCAATGGTTCGCAGGGCTTCCAGTTCAGAAAGGCCCGGAGGAAGATCCGGTTTCCCGGCAGCCAGTACCGGGGGAATATCCGCAAACAGTTCATTCAGAGATTTTATGCCTATGGTTTTGAGCATAGCCTCCCGGTCCGCTTCAGTATTCGGAATAAACAGGGACATAAAAATGAACCTTATAATGTTGCCAGGTAAGCCTGGTATTCCGCGGCGCTTAGAAGTTCTGCGGAGGGGGCGCCGTTCTCTACCTGAACCAGCCATGCCTCGTAGGGCGCCTTGTTGATGATCTCCGGGCCGGAAAGGAGGGCCTCGTTTACGGCGCTTACCTTTCCGTCAAGGGGACTGTAAATGTCCGACACTGCCTTTACCGATTCCACATCCGCAAAGACACTGCCCGCAGTCAAACTGTCTCCCGGTTTGGGCAGATTGACGAATACCACGTCTCCCAGGGCGGCCTGGGCATAATCGCTAAGCCCGGTCTCGTAGAGACCCTGTCCTTTTTCCCTGAGCCATTCGTGGGATTTACTGTACTTTAGATCCTCAGGATACTGCATGTTTCACCTCTTCCCGTATTTGTAAAAAGGCAGGGCGCATATCAGAGCCTCTACCATTCTTCCGCGTATGTCAATTTCAAGTCCGGTTCCAATTTCCGCAGAATCGCTGCGGATCAAGGCCATGGCGATGGCTTCTCTTGACCAGGGACTAAAGGTACCGGAACTGACCGTGCCGGCCTCTTTCCCCCGCACGAACACTGTCTCGCCGCCCCTGGCAATACCCCTTCCGGTGATCCTGATCCCCACCCGTATACGTTCAGGTTTTTCCCCGGCGGCAAGAGAGGCCCTTCCTATAAAATCGCCCTTGTTCATACTCACCGCAAAGGCAAGCCCTGCCTCAAATGGATTGATACTGTCATCCATCTCGTGACCGTAGAGGGGCATCCCCGCTTCCAGCCTCAGAGTATCCCGGCTGCCCAGCCCGCAGGGAATAATCCCCTCCCCCGCCGGGAGAAGCTGTTCCCAGAGAGACACTGCGGCGGAAGGAGGACAGTACAGTTCAAAGCCCGGCTCTCCGGTATAACCTGTACGGGAAACGATGCAGGGAATCCCCGCGACAGAAACGGATTCGATAAGGGTATAGTATTTTTCGGGGATAGTGCCGGAAAGCGTTTTAAGGATTGCGGGAGAAAGGGGACCCTGAATGGCAATTTGCGCATACTCTCCGGAGAGATCCTCCATGAGGGCATCTCCGCTCAGGCGGCCTGCAATCCATGCGGCATCCTTGTCTTTGTTTGCGGCATTCACGACAAGAAGGTAGCGTTCCTCATCCATCCTGCAAACCACAAGATCGTCTACGATACCTCCCCGCTCATTGCAGAGAAGACTGTAACGGACTCTGCCGTTTTTCATAGCGGAAAGATCGGCCGTTACAAGGTACTGAAGGTTTTTTAAGGCATCCCTGCCCCGGATGAGAAGCTCTCCCATGTGGGACACATCGAAGAGGCCGGCCTTTTCCCGGACTGCCACATGCTCGGCAATGAGACCCGTTTCATACTGAACAGGCAAAAGATAGCCGGCAAAGGAGATCATTCTCCCGCCATGGGATACATGCCAATCGTAAAGGGGAGTTTTCTTTTCCAATCGAGGAGCCTCCACGGGTTTTTACTCAAACCCTCAAGGCGGCTCCGTCCTTAACCTGAAAGATTCTTTCCGCTGGGGAAATTGCCTCTTCGGCGTCCCGCCATAGATGATTCATCAAAGGGCGCGGGAACTTTTCGGAGATTCGTCAGAAACCGGTACTTTTGCCTGAGAGTTTTCCGCAATTGCCCCTTCGGCTCCGTTTGCACGGTCTCTCCCGGATTCATCATACGAACTGTTTTAAGCCTAAGAAAAAGGAGGGGACATGTCAAGGCAGCAACGTAACATTTACCAAAGAAATTTGCCGCGAACCACACCGATAGACGCGAACAAAACCCTGGCCGGTTCAATATTCCAGGGCCGCTTTTAGTAAGGCGATAAAATGTTCCTGTGGAATGTATTCGGGTACACTGTTACCCGTACCGAGCGCGTAACCGCCCCGGTTTTCAACACGTTTTAGCATGGCTTTACAACGGACAGTAATTTCCTCTTCCGAATGGCCGATGATCCAGTTAACGTCTATGCCTCCTAAAATGGCAATACGCCCCTGCCAGCGTTCATAAGAATCCTCCACGGGCAGGATGGCATCCTCATAGGAATGTTTCCCGTCAAAACCGATATAGCTGATGGTATCTTCCATTACATCACTAAAGTAGCCGCAGGAATGTAAAACCGCCGGAATGCCGTGTTTGTGCGCCAATTCCGCATATTTTTTATGCCAGGGAAAAACATATTTTTTCATATCCGCAGGGCAAAGAAATGTCTGGGTTTTAAAGCCCCAGTCGTCGTTTGACATAAGAAGACCAACCGTGTCAACCGCAAGAGAGTTTTCATAGTATTGCAACAGCCGTTTTCCTACTTCATCAAAAATGGCCTGTACCAGATCGGGATTGTCGTAAATCAAGAGGCATAGATTATCATACCCGGTGAGAGTGATAACGTTCTCAAGAACGCCGCCGGGGCCCATAACCATAAGCTTCATTCCGTCCGGCAGGAAAGGCCGTATTTTTTCAAGCCGGGAATAATCACAGGATTCCGATTCCGGCCATTTGTAACTCTCGTATGACGCTTCGTCGGAGATCACAAAGCCTTCGTTAAGGGAAATAGTATCTTTCGTTTGGCGCCTGTCGGACTCAAAACCAAAATCGCTGCCATGAGAAGTGGCATAGTCATAGCCTGCCGCGGCATACGCTTCAACCACTAATTTGAGGTTTTCCAGGGCCGGGTCGCCGGTTTTTGAAAGCGTTCTGCC
>JAIRNJ010000151.1 GCA_031258115.1 Treponema sp.
ATCGCCTCGGGTTTCGCCAATTTTTGGGAAGTAATGGCCGGGAAACGCCGCGCCCGCCTCAAAGCCGTCCCCGCAACAGCCAGGTAAGAATTTGGGCGCATCCGGCCGCTTCGCCAACCACGATGAAGCGGCCGGACCGGGCTATCCGCTCCAATTCCTCGGCCCCTAAAACCCCAACCGGGGGCCTGCGGGATTTCCGCTTCTATCCCTTGCGCGGGCCTTCGGCACGGAATTCGGTGTCACCTATTTTTCCGGTTCCGATAAAAGATAATGGTTTTTAAGGTAGTTGATGTTTTCTTAAACCTTATGGTGTTGAAGTTGAATATGTTTTTTCTGGTTGGATTGCAGAAAGAATGATAAGCCAGATGCGGGATGCTATTGCCGCGAGGGTTGACGCGATATGTATGATAGGGCAGGCCGGAGATGATGCTATTATGGGATTGGCTGAAGAAGCGAAAAACGCGGGAATCATCATGATGTACCAAAATGTAAATGTTCCCAGAGTCCGTCAGCGGTACGGAGGAGGCTATACCGGACTGGTCGATCTTTCTATACAAGGCATAGGCCTTGCAAATACCGCAATAGCCGAGCTGGGGATCAGGCAGGGAGACAGGGTTGTCGTTTTTGGAGCATGGGATCAACCGGGACGTTATTACCGCGAAGAAGGTACGGCATCTACCTTTGAGGCTAACGGGGTAATTGTGGAACGGATCATTACTCCTGAAGGTTCATCCTCAGACACTCAGATACTTATTCCGATAATTTCCGCTCAACTTCAAAGCCACCCTGAAACAAAGATGATAGTATATTCCGGTGGTCAGAATTTGTCGATGGCGGGTACCTATATGGAAGCCTGTGGCAAAAAGCCCGGTGAGGTTTACAATATTGGCTTTGATTCAAGCCCGGCCATACTGGACGGTTTTGAAAAGGGTTATATCCAGCTTACCGCGGATCAACAGCCCTATTTACAGGGATTTATGCCGGTCATGAACGCCTTCTTGACAAAGAATTTCGAACTCGGGGGACTTGAGATTGAAACCGGCGCGGGTTTTATTAACAAAGAAAACTATCGTGCCGTCGAAGAACTTGTGACAAAGGGATACCGGTAAGTACCGGGGAGGCAGTGTCAAAAAGGCTGTCCAAACAGGTTTTTAGGCCTTTTGGACAGCCCCTGCGTATTTTTAGCAGGTAATATTTTTTGATTTGGATGGCATTATGAATTTGAGAAAATTAGTATCCTCATACAAAACCCAATTTGCCGTATTGGGGGTGATGCTCATTTTATTGATTTTTTTCGCGGTCATGAATCCCCGGGTTTTCTTGAATTACAATATCTACCGAGCGATCTTTACCGTATATCCCATACCCCTTATCTTGGCGTGCGGGCTGGTGTTCACTTCAGCCTGCGGTGAAAGTGACTTGTCCTTCCCTTCCACTGTGGGGGCAACTCTCTGGATATTCTCCCTCGTAAGCACCAATACGGGTTATCCTTTTTTGGGACTCCTGTGCGCCATTCTTACCGGCTTAACGGTAGGTTTTATTAACGGCATCCTGGTTACCAAACTGAAACTCAGTTCCCTTGTGATTACCCTGGGTATGAACTTTTTATTGCGGGGACTCATCAACATAGGAACCTCCGGACAGGGCATTTCCCTGGTGTTTTTGAACAAATCTTTCTTTTATAAAATGTTTGTGGGCAGGATAGGCGAATTCCCCTTACAAATGTTATGGGGGTTTGTGTTTGTTGTAATCTGCCTTTTCCTGTTTAACCGTCATCAGTTTGGCGCCCATATTTGTTTTGTCGGCGATAACCGGGTAAGCGCGGCGGAAACAGGGATAAAAGTAGACAGGGTAAAAATCGGAGCCTTTATGCTCATTGGGTTCGCGTCGGCTATTGCCGGTATATTATCGGGACTTATAAACAATACCTTTTGGCCTACTGCGGGGGATTCCTATCTTCTCACAACCATGGCGGCGGTTTATTTGGGCGGTACCCCTTACCTGGGGTGGGGTCGGTACTGTTATAGGCGCCGCCATTGGGGCTTTTATCCTCAGCTTCCTGGAAACAGGCATCATTTCCATAGGCCTCACAGGGTTCTATACCCGGTTTTTCTTCGGCCTCATTATTATTTTAGCCCTTATAAGCCACAAATTTTCCAATATGAAACGGAGAGGTGATTAGCGTTATGGCAGAAAATACACCGCTTGTAAGCATGCGGGGAATAATCAAAAACTTTGGAACCATCGAAGCCCTGCGGGGAGTTGATTTAAATATTGGTTCCAATGAAATTGTAGGGCTTTTAGGTGATAACGGAGCCGGAAAATCAACGCTTATGAAAATTTTAACCGGTGTATACCCGCCTACTAAAGGGGAAATATACTGGAAGGGCAAGAAACCGGAAAATTACGATGTAAAAATGGCCCGGGATCTTGGCATCGAAACGGTATTCCAGGATCGCGCCCTCTGTGAACAGCACAGTATATGGCGCAACATCTTTATGGGCAGGGAAATTACCAACAGGCTGGGTTTTCTCAAAATAAGAAAAATGCGCGAAGAAACAGTCAAGCTGATGAAAAATACTATGGGTTTTACGTCGGCCGCTATTGAACCAAATAACGTGGTTGGGTTTATGTCCGGCGGAGAAAGACAGGGCGTGGCCATTTCACGAGCCCTGTATTTTAACTCCGAACTTATTATCCTTGATGAACCTACCACG
>JAIRNJ010000189.1 GCA_031258115.1 Treponema sp.
AAGATGATATTCCCGTCATCGGACGCCTGCAGGAGGCAATCCGCCGCTGGGGGCCCGATCCTGACATCATGTATGCCCTGGCGGAACGCTATCTCCGCATAGGCCTGGTTGAAGAAGCCCTCGACTGGTTCCGGAAGGTATTTCTCGTTCAGCCGGGCCATGAACGCGCCTGGCTCGGTCAGATTGCAGCCCTTGAAGCACAAATCATCGAAAGCGGGGACGGACAAGCGATTTCCGAAGGAAGCGATCCGCGTCTCCCCGGCCTCCTCGCGAAAGGAGAGTATGTATTGCAAAGACAGGGCCTGGATCAAACGAACCGGGAACTCCGGGAGGCTTACGGTAAATATCTTAAACGCTGGCCGGATAACTATACGATCCGCCGTGAACGGGCCCTTTTTCTGGTTCATACCTTTGAATATCAGGATGCGGCCGCGGACCTCGAAACCCTTCTCGCATGGGAACCCCGGAATCCCAGCCTCCGCCGGGTTCTCGCCTACTGTTACCGCAAGACAGGCCGCTACCAGGAAGCCGCCGTGTTCCTCAAGGCCCTCCTCAAGGAAAATCCCCGGTCGCTAAACCTGATCCTCGAATATTCAGGCTGCCTTGAACGGGCGGGAGCGCCGGTCTATGCGGCCGCCGTCCTGGAAAGCGCCCTCCCCCTGCTCCCCGCTGCGGCGGAATTACCCATGGCCCTGGGCCTTATCCTTTCCCGGCAAAAAAAGACGGAGAAGGCATTTGACTGTTTCAGGGAAGCCATTGCCCGCGCTCCCGGGGATGAAAGGCCCTGGCGCTGCATGGCGGTCCTCTCCCGGAATATCGGAGACAAGGCCGCCGCGCTGAAGTACGAGAAACAGGCCGAAAAAGCCTCCTCTCCCCAAAGGGCAAGCCGTAAATGAGGCCTGAACCAACAGCCCCGGATTTTAAAAATGATACTGGATTTTTTTTCCATAATCGAATAAAATAAATATTGATAGAAACTCAAAAAACTTCATTCGTAAAGAAGAGAAGGGAATAAACATGAAAGGGGACCGTTATGGCAATCAAGGCAATGGATCTTTTTGAAGCGTATAGTCAGGATAAATTACCCAAAGATAAGGCATATATCGTCTCATCCTTTATTGACGGGAAAACCGGCTATTCCATATACGAAGTAATAAGCTACTCGGGGGTCAAGGCGATCTACCCCGATGGCGAAGGACTCACTTTCCAGTCTTCCGGTAAAAAATTGTATCTGCTCATCGAACCGTCTTCCTATCCCCATAAGGGAACCGAGCCGTACCTGCGGGACAGGAACCAGCAAATTCCCCTCCGCTTCAGTGAAATTGACACCATCATCACAAAAAACCAGATCAAAATCATGATCGGCAAGAAGCCCAACGAGTCCCTGTCGTCCTTTACCGTGGCAAAGCCCACCGGCTTTAATATTGCCTTTCTATTCTATGATGCGCCGGATATTTATGTCACCCTGGCTATGTTCTTTGAAAAAACTTTAAACACCGATGCGGGAGTTCCCCAGACGGATGCCAAAAAGGCCGCAAAACAGATTGCCGCCACCCTCCAAAAGACAATGGCATTCAAGGCCGATTTCGGAGAAAATTAAACAGTTCCAAAAAGTCAAATTTTGGATTGGAACCGGCTCGGTTGAGCTTTCCAAATAAGCAAAAAAGCCGCCCAAAGGCGGCTTTTCTTTTATCCGCAGCGGGGTCTAATACCCCGCCCTTTGAGGTTCATTTCCCTGCCTCCGCGTTCTCCAGTTCCGTCTGGGCGACTGCAAGCAGCGCTATGGGCACCGAGTAGGGTGAACAAGACACATAGTTGAGCCCTGCATCCATGCAGAAGCGCACGTTACCCGGATTGGCGCCGTGTTCCCCGCAGAGACCGCACACCAGATCGGGCCTGGTTAGCCTTCCGCGCTGTACCGCCAGAGCGATAAGTTCCTTGACACGGGGATCCAGGTTACTAAAGGGATTCCCCAGGATAAGGTCAAAGAGCGTGTAGTCCGGCATAAACGCAGTAAAGTCGTCCCGGCTGATACCCAGTGTGGTTTGAGTCAGATCGTTGGTGCCAAAGCTGAAGAAACGGCCGTACTTGGCGATGTCCCCGGCTCCGAGGGCGGCCGCGGGCAGCTCTATCATGGTACCGATCTGGAATTCTACCGGGGCGGACCCCTTCTCTTCCCGGAGGGCTTCTTCGATATCCACGATACCGGTGTAACTGGAACCCTCGATCTTCTTCCCGTAGGCAATAAGCTTGAGTTCCGATGCGTTCATGACGATGGGCACCATAATCTCCGGATGCACATCCACTTTTTCGTCCCGAAGCTTGTAAGCCGCATCAAAGATCGCCCGTACCTGCATGGCATAGATTTCGGGGTAGGACACCGCAATACGGCAGCCCCGGTGACCCAGCATGGGGTTAAATTCATGAAGGGCCTCAATTCTGCCTACAATCTCAGACTTGGAAAACTTCTGCTTTTTGGTCTTTTCCACATGCCTGATATATTCGGCAAGGCTCTCGTCATTCTGGGGCATAAACTCGTGGAGAGGCGCATCGAGAAGCCGGATCGTCACCTCTTTGCCTTCCATTACCTTGAGAATGCCGTAGAAGTCCTCGGTCTGCATAACCTGCAGCTTTGCCAGGGCTTTTTTCCGTTCATCCGGGTTATCCGAAAGGATCATGTCACGGAAGACCATGATCCGTTCAGCCTTGAAGAACATGTGCTCGGTACGGCAAAGCCCCACGCCTTCCGCGCCGAAACTCAGGGCAAGGGCGGCGTCTCTGGGGGTATCCGCATTGCACCGGACATGGAAATTCTTTAGGAAGCTCTTGGACAGGGCGATAAAGTCCAGAAGTCCGGATTCCTTGGGATCAGGCTCAATAAGTTTGGCGGTTCCCAGAAATACGGAGGGTTCTCCGTAATAGGGCACATTGAGGGTTATATAGTCTCCTTCCTTAAAAGTGATATTGCCGATGCTGGCAACCCTGCTCTTAATCTTCATCCCCGGAGTAACCAGAGACACCTTGCCGTACTGCCGGGCAACAACCGAAGCGTGGGCAGAATAACCCCCCTCCGCGGTGAGTACACCGGTAGAAACTTCGATGGCCTTAACATCCTCGGCAAAGGAGGAAATGGCTACCAGAATAAAACGGGCGTCTTCACCCTTCTGCAGGGCAAGTTTCCTCGCCTCCAGCAGTGAGTCGGTGGTAAAGTAGGCCCGGCCGATGGCGGCGCCGGGAGCGCCGGCAATACCGCCTGAATAACTCTTGAGAGTCTTTACCGATGCAGGATCGATGACGGGATGGAGAATTTCATTGAGCCGCGGGGGTTCAATGGCTTTCACCACATAGGCCTTGTCGACAATCTTTCTATCCTCAAGGTCAAGGAGGAGCTTGATGTCCGCCTGGGTGGACTTCTGATCGATTAAACGTTGTTCGATAAGCCAAAGCTTGCCGTTTTCCACGGTAAAGCGTACCTGCCGTATCTCCTTGAACCTGTCTTCCAGAGTCCAGGCGATCTTTTGAAGATCCTTCAGATGCTTGTCCCCGATTTTTTCGATGGACTGGCCCGATGCGCCGCCCGCTTCGTTGAATTTACCCCGAAAGAATTCGCCCTGGAGTTTCTTCTGACCGGTCACCACATTGCGGGAAAAGAAATCGCCTGAGCAGGAATCCTTGCCGTAGTTTCCGTACACCATGGGCTGAATCACCAGGGCGGTATCATTATCGTTCTGATCATCCATTGCCAGCATCCGGGAAATCTCCGTCATGGTGAGCACGATTTGATTTTCCGCGGAATCAAAGAAACCCTGGGGGAAGTAATGGGCATATTCGTCCATGTAATCATCAGCGCTTTTAGTAATCTTGATGGGCTTTTCTTTTTCGCCCAGTTCATTGGAAGGCCCCGATATGCCCAGCATCCGGTTGAGGGTTTTCCCGCAGGCAATAATCTCCTTCTGTTCGCCGTCCTTGCCTTCCAGTTCCTTGATCCGCTCCTCAATCTTGAGCATACCCCGAACGAGAAAGAGGACTTCATGGGCGGCAAAATCCTTGCCCACCCAGTTGGCGAAACCTTCGATGGTCGGTTTGACCAGACCGAAATTGTGGAGGGCCGGATACGTGGTTACGGCCAGGTTGGAGCTGATGACAAATTTCAAGAGCATGGGGTTTTGCGCGTCGCCGTATTTCTTCCCCACAAGATCTGCGCATTTATCCAGCAGGGACATAATATCCTTTTTAATGGCCTTACCGTCTATCCCGGAAGCCAGAGCGGTATCCAGAATGATGCCCGGCAGAATGGGAAAACCCAATTCCGCAAACTCATTCAACTGCCGCCCCCGGATGCCCAGAAGTTCAGGCTCTATCGTGCTGGGAATGACATCCTTTTGGCTAAAAAAATGAATCCTCTTATCCATACATGCTTCCTTTAGAACAATTTCAGTACGTTATTCACAGGGCCGCGAAGAAAAGCTTCAAATTGATGACTTGCCCCCTGAGCCAGATACCGCTGCAGCTTTGCCACATCCTTTATGTCGTTTCCCGCCACGGCAAACTGAATAGAACTGCCGTGCTTCACCTTGCCCCACTTGAACAGGGCGTTGATGTCCATAATCCTTTCCCCTTCGTAGTAGATGTACACCTGAAGAGCGGGATATTTTGCGTTGTAACTGGCTACAATACGCTTCCAGGCTTCCACGTTTCCGTTATGGAAAAGTTCGTTCTGAACCACCACGGAATACATCGGGGTCATCCGCACCGGGCCTGTAGTCTGAACCGCCGGAACCGCGGAGGTAACCACGGGAGCCGCAACCCTGGCGCTTTCCTTTGGTTTGGCCGGAGAAACGGCGCCGGCCTTTTTCCTGCCGGGGGAGGCCTTGGGCTTGGGGCCCCGTTTTGCCGGCGCCGCGAGAGCAGGAGACTCCGCTTTTTTAAGCTTTTGAACCGTAAAGCTTCCCTTGTAAAATTCCTGGGAAATCCTGGGCTTGTTTCCCTCAAAGAGAGCGGAGGCCGCAAGGGCCGCCTTGACGCAGAGTTCATCCGCAGCCTGGTTGCCTTTTCCCGCATAGATCACGAGAAGCTCACGCTTCCGTAAAGCGCCGAAAGTGGACAATTCTTCAAGGTTTTTGGGATTTGCTACCAGCAGCCCCAAATCGGGATGATGATAGGCTGCGATAAGATCCACCGCATTCCATTTGGAAAATTCTTCCACCAGGGGAGCAAAATCGGTAACCACCGAGGAAAGATTGGAGGAAACGGTTTTGTAGCCCAATTTATCCACCAGGATCATTCTGAGGAGCACCCCGGCCCGATCCCCGGAGAGGCTTTCATCTCCCGATTCGTAGAGGATATCACCCAGATTGATGTTCTTTCCCGCTTTTTCATTAATGCTGATGGTTTTTTTGATATGCCTGACTGCGGAGTTAAAACCCATCCGGGTGGAAAGCACTTCCAGATTCATTGTGTCTTTTGCCATATATTCCTTCTCCCAGAAAAAACGCCCCCGTTTTCGGGGGCGTTTCGGCTTTAATTAACAACCGATTGGCCGTCTCTATACTTCCTTGATTTCAACATCACCCGAGGAAGCCCTCGCCCTTCTGCCTGCCCGTCCGCGGGGTTTGGCATCCACGACGCCGGCCTTGGCCCTGCCCCGTTTGGGAGCGGCAATTGCCTTGGGAGCTTCAGCGGAAGCGTCGCCGGAGGAATTGATGAGATCCAGGTAAGAACTGCTGGAAGGCTGCCCTTCGCCTGCGGATTTCTCTTCCGTGGCGCCGAAGGACTGGTTAATGTCCTCGCGTACAGTGGAACGCCGGCGGCTGAAGGATGCGAAAGCCGCATCTGCAAAACCCTTGGACACGCCATGAAGGAATTCGTTCAATACGTTGGCCATTGCGTCGAGGGTTGCCTTCTTCCGTTTGATGGAAGTGATATCCACGTCCAGGAGGAGGCCCGGCTGGATATGGTAGGGGTTAATCAGGTATTCGAAGTCATAGTACTTCATCTCCAGGAAGGAGAGCCGATCTTCCATGACCCGCCGCTCGATGGGGTACTGGTAGTCGTACATGTTTTTCATCCGATCCCGCATGATGATGATCTTCTGGCGGATCTTGTCCTTCTCGTAAATGTAGGTCCGGTTGGAACGTTCAACTTCGGTTTCAGCCGCCCGCACGAAGGTAACTTCATCCCACACTTTGGCGATGTCTTCATAGGCAGGCTCGCCGCTCTTCTCTTTGATAAGCTTGCGAATCCGGGGCTTCTCTTTCTTTGAGAGATCCTGGAAGTCGGTAATCTTGAAGATGCTCTTGGAGTCCTGATAGATGACTTCGAGCACGTCCCAGAGATGCTGAACTTCGGTTTCAAAGCTCTTCATCTGCACATCGTAGGCCTTGCGCTCTTCGATGAGCTGAGTCTGATCGAAGTAACGCAGCCGGATCTGATAGCGCTCGTCGGGGAGGTTAGCCTTGTCGGTATCCTCATATTCCCGGATGAGAACTTCACGGGCATTCTTGAGGTTTTCGATGTACTGATACCCCATCTTGGAGGTGTCGAGGATCGAGGTAATCGAATTGATGGCGGTATTGAAGCCGCGGTTCCGAATATTCTCGATATCGACGATTTTCTTGATGTTTTCCCGGATGTTCTGCTGATCAAAGGTAGCGGGGTCAATTTCCGCGCGCAGGTCGCTGATCCTCTCCATCAGAGTCTTGGCAATGATGGTGTAGCGCCTGGATTTAGGATCGTCTCCCTTGTCATCGGTGTAGGTTTCAACACTTCCGATCTTCTTGAAGATGATCTCGCTGTCGCTCAGCTCTTCCAGACCCTGATCGATCCGCTCATCCTTGTACTTTTCGATGTCTTTATCGATGGTATCGATGATGTGCTTGGCGATAAGATCCTTGATGAGGTATTCCACCGTTACCTGGTAGTGGAAAATGGGGCTGATAAGCTCGGAATCCAGGATGTTAACGGAAAGTTTGACATCGGAGACGGTCTTGGGTTTGAAGAGGTTATCCTTGAAGGCGCACTTCACTATGGAGTACGCATTTTCACCGCGAACAAAGGCGCCGGTATCGGTCTTCTGCCGCAGGATGCTGTTCGTATGGGTCTCCAGCTCGTTGACGCCGCGCTGGATATGGCCTTGCAGGTGTCCATACATATTTACGATGGATTTTTCAATTTCACCGGTGTTGAACTTGTCGGCGCCGCCAACCTGATCCAGAAGATCCGCTACCTCTTTGGGAGTGTAACGTACCAAAACCTTGGTTTCTTCCTTGTCGATGAAATTCCGGATTTTCTTCACCATTTCATCTTCAGTCGTTACCATGTAACGGTTGAACATGTTCTGGTAATTCTGGTTGAAGTAGTTATACAACTTCTCTTTCATGCCGCCCATGACATCGAGGCGTTCCAGAACGTCCTTAGGCAGCTTCGAGGTAAGGTGGTGGATAACCTTGTTTACCTCTTCTTCCAACAGTTGATTTACTTCACTCTGCTGATCCCGGTATTCCTGGGCTAACGAATTCCGAGAACCTACGGCACTCGGTTTCTCCGGATGGAATACATTCGGGCTCTTGGGCAGGTCCATTGCTCCCATATTAAGTCTCCTTAAAAAATAGATTTATCTGTAAAAACTTTACGTCAATAATAATTTATAGTAAACCCACTCATACAGAAAAGTAAAGCCCCCATCGCTTTGTTCGTAAGCTATTTTTTTTCAAACGGGGAATTACCGGGGAAAAGTGGGGCATCTTTTCGAATTTGTAAAAAAGCCTCATATCTATTATGATAACACTTTATAAAATAAAAAGCTATTTTATTTGAAAATATCTGTAAAAAAAAGATGATTTATGATAAAATTGAAGTATGAAACTGTTTCCCATCAAGATTCTTATGTTTTCCGGTATTCTTCTCTGTTTTTCCGCTGTCTTTTCCGCCTTTGCGGCAGATCGGCGGGATATCCCTGTGGAAGTTAACGTCATCATCGACAGTTCCCAGTACATCGCTCCGGTTGGAGAAGAGCCGCTGCGCTGGCTCTCCGGTCATCTAATCGACGGAATTCTTAAGGCCGGAGATTCGATTTCCATCTGGGATGCCGGAACTCAGGCCCGGATCATCTATCAGGGCACGATCAAGGATGAAAATGCGAAGGAAGAGATCAAAAAGGCTCTCCAATCGCGGAAAATCCAGGGTAAAACAGCGGATTTTGAGGGTGCTCTCAGGGCGGCGGCCCGGCAAAGCCGTTCCGGAAAGGCCCAAATCAGCTATACGGTGCTGATCTGCGGTTCATCCCAGCCCTCCCTGACGGAAACGGCGGCCCGGATGCTCCGTTATTCAAAGACGGAGGTCTTTTCCGGCTGGAGGGCGATGATCGCCGCCCTGGATATCGGAGACCGGGTACAGCAGGCCGCGGCAGCCTATAGCCGTTAAAGGCGGGCCGTCCGGCCTGAAAAACTTGTAAGGTTAGCATGGATCTCCGTTTCTCCAGAATTATTACCACTCTTGTCTTTATCCTTGCGGGTTTGAGCATTATTTTTCTTATTGTCCGGCCCTTTGATCGTATCTCCCGGCCGGTAAAGAGCGGCGAAAACAGCCGGACGCGGGTAGTTTTGCCCGGAGAGACCGTGCGGGAACTGGGCCCGGGCGGGCAGGATGCGGAACGGATGGCCTATGAGGACAGCGTCAAGCCGCGGGTTGCCCTGGAAGACGGTGAACTGGCCGTACAGATTCTCTCTCAGGACTTTGACGGGGACTCCATGGATGACCAGATCATCGCCTACCGGAATCTTCTGGAAATTGAAAGCCCGCTCTACATCACCTATATAGAATATGAGCCGCGGGAACGGGCCTACCGCCGGGTCTGGAGCGCCCCTACTGCGGCCACAAGACCGGGTACCCTTTCCCTCTATACGATGGATCTTATCGGAGACCGGAGTCTCTGTATCCTGGTAAACGGAATGAACGGCGCCGGGGAGCATACCTTGACCATCTTCCGGAGAAATCAGGATACTTCCCGGGACAGCTACTTCAATAAAATTGCGGAGATCCGGATTGACGGCTCCATTTCCGTCAAGGAAACGGAACGGACTAAAGCCTATCAGGCGGGCGTGGCGCCGGGCCAGAGTTTTAGCATAAGCGCCTACGGGCACGACTATGGTTCGGAAAATCTGCTGGATCAGATTGAAATAAGTTACACGTATAACCCGGTTAACGGCCTCTATGAGCAGTCGGGTACCACAAGGGTACCGGGAACTCAAATAGAACAGCACAGGCTCCGGGAACTGCTCTCCGGGACTCCCGGAGTTTTTGAACAGTTTATCAACGATCTCTGGTACTATGTGAGCCCCGAAGGAACGGTAGAAAGGGATCAATATATCTTTTTTGATCCTGCAAGCAGGGAAGTGATCTTCTTTGGGGATGAAACCCAGCAGGTTTTTACCTGGCAGAATTCAAACGCCACCCGCTACGGCCTCTATATTTCCAGTCAGAATCTTTCGGTTTCCACACTGCGGCGTTCCATTGATATTGAACTTGAATCCCTGGACAGCATACGGGTGAAGGTCTTTGAGGATGTACGGCTCAGGATCAATGTAAACGATTCATGGGACGGCTCCTACCGCCGCGCCGGAACTGTGGAAAAGGGCGCCGCAAAGAACAGCAGTGCGGTGGAACCTTTTGTAAACGCCGTGTATGAGAGCCCTCTGGGTACACTGTATTTTTCCGGGGACGGCGCCTTTGAACTCCATTCAGGCGACTCCCTCTCCGCCACGGTCAGGCGGGGTCATTATGTCTTTTTCAGGATAAACAGCCAGAGGCTGCTGGAACTCCGTTTCCAGTACAGGACGGAAGCTTCCGGCAGGGAGATCTATGCGGTGGCGGACAGTTCCGCAGAGGGTTCCTTAAGCCTCTCTCCCGTGCGTCTGGGCTCAAAGGGAATTATAGAAAGTTGGTGACAAAACTGGCGACTGGCACCGGTTTAAGTTGGTGACTGGCACCGGTTTCGTTATTCCACCGGGAAAGATTCAAAGCCTGCGTCCTTGAGGCGGAGCATCATGCCCTTTGCGTCCTGCCCGGCTTTTACCAGTACAGCCCAGTATTCGTTTCCGTTCACGGTTTTCCGGCTCAATTCTGCGGCAAAACCCTTTTCGGCAAGCCGGGCCGCCTGGGAACGGGCATTTTCCTCCCTGCCGAAGAGCCCGGTCTGGAGCAGGGTTTCCCTCCCGGCCGCCGGTGAAGCGGTCCGGGCGTTTTTTGCCGCAGGGGCTGAAGGAGCCGGTTCGAGGCTGAATGAATTACGGCCCGGCATGAGAAGCCAGAGCGGGCTCGGCTTGATATACACCGCCTGATTTTTGCCCGGGCCTGCGCCGGAGCCGCCGCCTCCCTGATCCGGGCTTTCCCCCGCGGCTATACGCCCTTCGGGACTTTCCGGGTATTCGGAGCGGAGCCGGGAGGACCAGTTTCCATTTCCTGTAATCTTCCAGAGGGAAAAATAAATAAGGGGTTTTATTTCGGCAAAACCGGGATAATCCAGCAGGGCAAGAAGGGCGGAGGTATCGGAAGAACGGAAGGCTTCAATCTGGGCCTCCAGATACCGGGCCTCGGGACGCAGGGATTGATCCCCGCCGCCCTGCGATACGAGAGCGGAGGCCCCCTCCCAGTCGCCCATGGCCGCCAGGCAGCGGGCCTTACGGAGCAGGGATTTTTCATCCTGCCTGCCCTGTCCCGCAACGGCGGCTTCGCCCCAGGTTTTTGCCGCCGATTCCATGTTTCCGGAAAGTTCCTGCAGGCGGGCAAGCTTAACCAGGGCCTGATGTTTTTCCGCCGGGGAAAAAGCGCCGGATTTCAGATTTTTCTCGATTCTTTGAATTTCCGCTCCCAGCGCTACACCGCCTTCCTGGGCCCGGAGGGGAAAACCGGAAAAAAGAAGAAGTAAAAACAGAAATGCAGGAAAGGAGAGCCCAATCATGGCCTTCAGCCGATTCCGTAGGGCCCTTCGGTCCGGGGAGGGAGTTCTTCCTCTTTCTCAGCGGCCTTCGACCAGGGAAATTTCTTTTGGGGTTTCTCTTTGGCTGTGAATTCCTTTCCGCTCTTCTTTTTTCTGATACCCAGAATGAAAGGTATCGCGCAGAACATGCCCAGAATGAACGAAGAAAAAGCGGTAAGGTAGACAGGCACCTCCGGAAATACCCGGAAGATCAGACTGATGTCGCAGCTGTTCTGGAGATTAAAGGCAATGAAGACCAGAAAAACCGCAAAAATGAGGATAAAACCAATCAGACGCCAGGGCATATATTCTCCTTAATAAAGAAGCATCCTCAGGATACCTCAAGGCAAAGATCCTTTCCAAAAAATGTGTTCCCCCGCAAAGCGGCAAGGCTTAATTCGGCAAAGGAACCTATCATGGACGCATTTCCCGGAAAAACTACCATTTCATCCCGCTCGGTACGTCCTAATACTTCATCGGCATTTTTACGGGAAATCTCTTCGATTAGCACCCTCTCCCGTCTGCCGATGCGCTTTTTCAACAGGGAGGCCGTATGGATTTTCTGCAGAGCCATGACACGGGAAAGTCTCTCCCGCTTGATTTTTTCGTCAACCCGGCCCGAAAAATCGTAGGCCCTGGTTCCCTCCCGCGGATTGTAGTGGTAGGTGTATGCATAGAAGAATTGTACCTCCTCCATGAGCTCAAGGGTCTGTTCAAGATCCTCCCCGGTTTCTCCGGGAAAGCCGACCAGTATATCGGTGGAAAGGCTCAAGTCCGGCATGGCGGCCCGCAGGCGCTTCACCAGATCGAGGTAGGCTTCCCGGGTATACTGCCGGTTCATGGCCGCCAGAATCCTGTTGGAGCCATGCTGGACAGGCAAATGGAGATGCCGGCAGAAACATGGATGTTCCGCCATCACCTTAATTGTCTTTTCCGAAAAGTCTTTGGGGTGGCTGGACAAAAACCGCAGTCTCTCGATGGGAGTCCCTTCAATTGCCCCTGCTATAAGCCCAAGCAGATCGGAAAATTCCAGCCTTTCCCCTCCTTCGGAAAGATACGAATTCACATTTTGTCCCAGAAGCGTGATCTCCCGTATCCCCTTTTCCGAAAGAAGCCGTATTTCTTCAAGAATCAGGGCCGGATCGCGGGAAATTTCCCTGCCCCGGACATGGGGCACGATGCAGTAGGAACAGAAGTTGTTACAGCCGTGCATGATGGGAACAAAGCTGCGGACCGGAGAGGGGCCTTCCGCCAGATGGGACGCCGAAAAGGAAAAAACCGGTTTTTCATCGGGCTTATCGAGGGCGGGAAATACACCGGGACTAGCATTTTGAAGAGTCTCCTCCACCGCTTTCAGGATGAAGGGAAAACGGGAGCGGGCCTGAGTCCCCATCACATAATCCACCGCGGGGATCTCCCGTTTCAGCTCTTCCCCGAGCCGTTCCGCCATACAGCCTGCCACCACGAGGGCAAAGGATCGGCCTTCAGCCTGACGCTTCTTCTTTTCGGCCGCATAATGAGCCAGGCGTCCGTAGAGACGGGTTTCCGCCGTCTTGCGGACTGAACAGGTATTGATCAGAACCAAATCCGCCGCAACGCTGTCGGCCGCCGCTTCCCAGCCCTCTTCCCGGGCGGCCAGGGCCAGGGCGGCCGATTCGGCAATGTTCATCTGACATCCGTGGGTTTCAAAGAAAAAAAACACCGGTTTCAAGACCTGTTTTTATTGAGACCTTTGAGGAATCTGATGCCGTTGAGGATTCCCATTGCCAAAAGGCCCAGGGAGCCAAAGCTAAGGAGGCTGGAAGCCAGAGGCCGGATCAGGGGGAGGCCCACACGGGAGAGAATAAGACAGACGCCTGCGGCGGCAAGGACGGCGCCGGGCTTTTTGTCATCCGGATCTTTGGAAAAAAGCGCGCCGGCGCCAAAAAATGCGGAGACCGCTCCCAGAACCAGCCCCACAATGGAGAACCTTGCGCCCAGGGCCGTCGCGGCAAGGAGGAGGACGCCGCCGGCGATGCCTGCTACGGCATTCACCCCGTACTTTTCAAGCTTCTTTGCCGGCGTATAGGATTCATTTTTTTCAAGATCGTTCATTCTTTTCCTCCCTTAAGATAAATTATAATACAAAAGTTTTGAAAGAACCTCCGTATTCTGCGGCCATAGTTTAGTCTTCACCTTCACTCTCCGGCGGCAATATTACCAAAAAACGTCCCTGCTCCGCATGAATCCTGATACTCATCTCGTGTGTCCCTTCGGACCGCGAGCGCAGGGAAGATGGTTGTACGACGCCCTCTTCGGCGGCCTGCGGTTCCGCCCGGTTGCTCAGGCCGAAAAAACCCCGGTTCCAGTTTAGCCGATCCAGAGGCCACTTCAAATTCCGGCTAAGCGCCCGCCAGGGGCCTTCACCCAGAGGGAAAACCGATACCAGGCTTCCCGGAGGAAGCCTTCTGGACAAGCTCTGTCCCTCATTGATGCAAAACATATCCTCCCCGGCAGTAATCCAGCGGACAGGACACCGCTCCCGTTCAAAAAGGGCCCGGATGGCAAAGGTATGATCCATGCGGCCCCCTCCCCCGCCTGCCAGCCAGACTTCCCCGGCGCCCTGTTCCCAGAGCAGGGAGAGAGCCAGTTCCGTATCAGTATAATCCTTGTCTTCCCCGTAACGGAGTACCCGGTCTTGTGGATACGCATCAAGACAATGCGGATCGGAAAGGGAATCCATGTCTCCCACGATCCAGCAGGGCCTGATACCCGCCCTTTCGGCTGTCTCAAGACCGGAATCGGCCGCCGCAATGATCAGTCTTTCCGAACAGCGCTCCGCCTCTTCGAGAAGCTTTTGTACCGTTCCCTCTTCCGGACCCTCGGCCCCGATAAAGACCAAACCCAGAATCCTTACCGTCTTCATACAGGTATAGTATAATAATGAAGAACCCAGGAGCAAGCTCCGGGGTATCTTCGTTCTATAAGGTATGGATTGTATGAACCCAGGCCTGCGAATCACAATGAAAAGGATCGATATACATCCCCGGCTCCGGGATCTTGCCGCTGTTTTTACCGGCTCAGGAAAACAGGTGTATCTTGTGGGAGGCGCCGTGCGGGATCTTTTCCTGGGAAAGAAAGCCCAGGACTGGGATCTTGCAACGGACGCAAAGCCTGAGGAAGTGATCGCCATGTTCCGGAACAGGAAGCCGCGCTGCAGGGTGATTCCGACAGGCATAAAACACGGAACAGTAACCGTTTTTTTTAAGGGAGAAGAGATTGAAGTTACCACATTTCGCACGGAATCGGATTACCGGGACGGCAGGCATCCTGAGAAGGTAGAATTTGTTCCCGGCATCGAAGAAGATCTCTCCCGCCGGGATTTTACCATGAACGCCATTGCCCTGAAGCTTCCCAAAGGGGAAATCGTCGATCCCTTCGGCGGGGAAAGGGACATCAGGGCCCGCCTTATCCGCTGTGTGGGGAACCCCGCGGAACGTTTCGGCGAAGACGGCCTCCGTCCCCTCAGGGCTATCCGTTTTGCCTCGCAGCTTGGCTTCAGCATTGACGAGGCAAGCCTGGCGGCGATTCCCGGAGCTCTTGCGATCTGTTCCGCGGTAGCCATGGAGCGGATCAGGGATGAAATTGACAAGACCCTCATGCATGGCAAAAAGCCTTCCGTCTCGTTTTTACTGATGGAAAAAACCGGCCTTCTGGAACTGATCCTCCCTGAACTGGCGGGCTGCCGGGGCATCGAACAGAAGGGCTATCACCGCTTCGACGTTCTGGATCACAGCCTCCTGGCTCTGGATTACGCGGCGGCAAACGGCTTCCCCCACCGGGTACGCCTTGCCGCGTTGTTCCACGATCTTGGCAAACCCCTTACCCGTAACATGGGAAAAGACGGAGTATGGACCTTTTACCGCCACGAAGAAGAATCCTCCCGGCTTACGGAAAAGATTTTGACCCGTCTCCGCTACCCCAACACGATAATTGAAGAAACAGCCCACCTTGTAGCGGAGCACATGTTCCACTATGACGATACATGGACAGATGCGGCGGTACGGCGTTTCATCGTCCGGGCCGGGGAGACATACCTGGAAGACCTTTTCAGACTCAGGATGGCCGACAGCTTCGGCATGACCGGAATTGCGGCACCCGCAATGGCCCTGACGCCCCTGCTGAGCCGGGTAGACGCGGTTCTGGCCGCGGGCCGGGCCTTCAGCCTGAAAGATCTGGCGGTAAAAGGGAAGGATCTTATGGAAGCGGGAATCCCCGCAGGGAAACATATGGGCATCATACTCAATGAACTTTTGGAAACGGTTCTGGACGATCCTCAGTGTAACACCAGGGAAACCCTGCTGGACATTGCCCTAAAAATCAACCGGCGTTATGAAGGCTAAGAAGGCTAAGCGGGACTTTCGCTGCCCAGTGCTTCAAATGCCATCCTGGCGGCTTCCTGCTCGGCGGTCTTCTTGTTCCGCCCCATGCCGGGGCCAAAAACCTTTCCCTGCACGGTTACCTCCATCCAGAAGAAACGCTCATGCTCCGGGCCTGAACGCTTCACCAGGCGGTACTCGGGGTACGAATGGAACTCATGCTGGCATAATTCCTGCAGGAGGGACTTGTAGTCCCGGTAGTAGTTCTTCTCCAGCACCCGGCGAATCTCGGCGCGTATATGGGGGCTTACGAAACTGCTTGCCGCCCTGTAGCCTGAATCAAGGTACAGGGCGCCGATAAGGGCCTCGAAGGCATCGGCCAGGATGGCCTTTTTCCCCCTGCCGCCTGAACGATCCTCACCCTTGCCGAGAAGGAGGAGGCCGTCTATCTGGAGTTCCCTGGCAATACCGGAAAGAGCCTCTTCGGAAACCACCACGGCCTTTATCTTGGCAAGGTCGCCTTCACTTTTATCTGAAAAATCGCTGTAGAGAAGCGTGGCGGTAATGGCGCCCAGGATCGAATCTCCCAGAAATTCCAGCCGCTCGTTGTTAAGCCTGAGACCGGGAAGAAATTCGGCGGATGGAAGACCCATGCCCGAAACCCCTCCCGCCTCATTGGACACAGATCTGTGTACAAAGGCAAGATTGAGAAGTTCCGGATTTTTGAATTTGATTCCCGCGGCCTTCTGAAAGGCCATTAATGCCTTTTTCCGGTCCGAAAGCAATTAAAGAGCTACTTCTGCTGAGATTTTATGTACTCGTAAGCGTCTTTGACAGTTTCGAATTCGTTGGCCTTTTCATCGGGAATAGAGATGCCCATTTCTTCTTCAATGGCATAGACCAACTCATAGGTATCCAAACTGTCGGCGCCGAGATCCTGCCGGAAAGAGGCTTCCATGGAGATCTTGCCTTCGTCCACCTCAAGTTTATCGGCGATCAGCTTCTTCATTTTTTCAAACAACTCATCCATCTCAAATTCCTCTTTCTGTTCGGCTATTCAGCCTTTGATTCAGGTGCAATAACCTGTTTGCCGCGATAAAAACCGCAGCGGGGACAAGCCCTGTGTAACAAGACCATGTTACCGCAGCCCGGGCACTCAACCAGAGTAGGCCCCGAAAGCTTCATGTTAATCGACTGCCGGCGGCTCGTCCTTGCTTTTGATGTTTTGTATCTGGGTACAGCCATTTATCTACCTCTCAATAATAATTGAAAATAACAGAAATGCACAAAATTGTCAAGATAAATCCCGGCCATATTTCTTTTTTAGAGCTTCCGCCACCAGGGGAGGAACCATGCCGGAAATATTACCATTGAAAGAAGCCAGTTCCTTGATGGAAGAAGACCGGAGCACGAAGTATTCCGGGTCTGTGGTCATAAAAATAGTCTCGATCTTCCGGTCAAGAGCCTTATTCATCATTGAGAGTTCAAATTCATAGGAAAAATCTTCCATCCCCCGAACCCCCCTAACGAGGATTCTGATACCTTCTCTATGGAGAAAATCGACGATCAGGGAATCCCAGACCACTACGGTTACATTCGGCAGATCCTTGATCATCTCCTGAATCATGTTTACCCGCTCGGAAGCGGAAAAAAGATACCTTTTTTGACGATTTTCCGCCACTACCACGACCAATTCATCGAACATAAGCGAAGCCCGGCGGATGATATTGAGATGCCCCATGGTACAGGGATCAAAAGATCCGGGAAAGGCCGCTTTCTGCATGCACAAGCCGCCTCCTTGCGGCGTATATAAATCTTCCTTAAACTCGCCGGACACAGGGAAGATATACCAACCATAGGAACAAACAGCCGCAGAGTCAAGCGCATTGCGTCATAATTTTACCACGTGAAAAGGGCCCTCCGGGCCTCCTTCAAGCGGTAAAACCGCCTTAAAATAGACAATTCGGAGACCTGAGCAGATTTGCAAACGAATTTTTTATCGTTACTTTCATAGTAATTTCCGTTGAAAAGATCGATAATAGAGTATGGGAACTACAGTAGCCTGACAAGAGAGAAAAGTCTCTCCGGGTATTTGACTGAAAAAGGAAATGCGGGTAAAATATAATAATGAAAAGGACGGTTGTTTTATTAGCTGTAACGGCAATTTTTTTTGCCTGTGCGTCGGAACCTCAGCCTCAGGCTGTCGAAACAATAACTCCTGCGGTCCAGGCCGAAGAGTCTTCATACGAAGAAGAGGCGGATCTTGAAGTGGTTACCGAAATTCCTGTGCTGGCGCCGGAATTTGATCCCAGTACTATCTCCGAGGAGGCCAGAGAAACGACAAAAGTCGATGTCCAGCAGTATATTGCCAACCTTAACAAGATTATCAGGGCCAAAGACTACCAGGGCTGGGTTTCCAATCTGGGGGAGGAGTACTTTGCTGAAAAGAGTTCCAGGGAGTATCTGGCCCAGGTTTCCCAGACTGCCAGGATGAAAACCCAGAAGATTGTTCTTAATACCGCCCAGGACTATTTTCTTTATGTGGTAGTTCCGTCCAGGGCCAATGACCGGGTTGATGACATCGATTTTATAAGCCCCAATAGAGTAAAAGCCTATACGATAGACGCCAAGGGCCGGAGGCTTCGTATCTATGACCTTGAACATACTGATGACGGGTGGAAGATAATCAATTGAAAATTATTAAGGAGCACGTATGAGTAGCTTAAAGCATTTTCTGATCCTGATTGCCGTAGCAGGGGCAGTTTCTTTACCGGTGACGGCTCAAAATTCCAATACCAGAAACGATGAAATGTCGGTTGAGGAATCTTACTTGCAGGAATCCGTGGAAATGATGATTATCCGGGAAACAAGCCGGGCCGAGGGAAGGGATCAAAAAATGGTCGCTTTGGAATATATTGGCGATGCCATTGAGCGGGGAAATAAGGGTGAAGAAGTACGCCAGGCTCTCGATTATCTGGCTATGGAAGGCGTCATGAATAAAGCCCGCTTAAACGGCCGGCTGGTTAATAATTATCCTGATGTAAGAACAAAAGCAGCTACCTATCTCGGAGACCTGGGTACCCCGGAAGCAAAGAACACCCTAATCAAGATAGTCATGGCAGATCCCGAACCCATGGTGCTTACCGAAGCGGTTAAATCACTGGCTAAAATCGGTATTAACGACAACGACGAAACGGTAAACGCTATCTCGTGGGTGGCAACCCGCTTTGATGTCCTTAACCCCGATAACCTTCTCGCTCTTTCGGTAGTGGATGCCTATGCAATTCTTGCTGAAAAAGGCACCCTCAAGGATTCCTCTGCGGTACGTACCCTGATCCGTATCACGGAAGGGAACTATATTACCCCGGTAAAAGAAAAAGCCAAGGCGGTTCTGAAGGATATGCGGAAAGCGGGTATTACCGCAGGACAGTAGCTTTCGGCGGCCTAAACGAAAAAGGCAGCCCGGCGGCTGTCTTTTTTCCTCAGCCGGAACCAAAAAGAGAGTCTTCAGAACACCGGATTTTGAAATACCGCCTTATATTGACAATAAAGTCATAAATTGTTATCGTCCTGATTATATCCCATTGAAATCGTGTTTCCCGTATCAAAACGGGTTTGGATGGGTTTCAATGCCAGTCTCCTTCGTCTAGTGGTTAGGACATCGGGTTTTCATCCCGACAACAGGGGTTCGACTCCCCTAGGAGATGAAACAACTTTCCGTAACTCCTTATAATACAAAGAGTTACGGAAAGCTTAAAAAATTTGTTATCAAAATAATTACCAAAACCGGATTGTTTGATTTATACTC
>JAIRNJ010000017.1 GCA_031258115.1 Treponema sp.
TCGCATTTGGCTCCGTCGGAGATAAAGATCTCCTCCGCAGTAAAGGTGTTCCGGTAAAAGACCGCGGAAATTTTTTCCCGGAGCGAAAGAAGTCCCTCGTCCTGGTAACCGGAATAGCCTTCCACCGTCCCAAGCCGCCTGGCGCCTTCAACGAGACCTTCATCAATGTGGGGCAGTATCGGTTCCGTGGTATTCCCCACTCCCAGACTGATGATCTTTGCATCAGGATGAGAGGCCGCAAATTCCCGTCTCCGTCTGGCAATTTCCGGGAAAAGGTAGCCTGCCTGAATATTGGCAATACAGATATTCCGCTTTAACATCTTGTTCTCCTATACATAAACATGGTTTCCGGTTTAACTCCTCATTCATTCAATGAATGAGGAGAGCCCGGCAAAAAGTTTCCGGCTGCTTCCAGATCCAGAGTCGCAAAGTAATCCGACAGTGTTTCTGCCCGTCTTATTTCCATTATTGTGCCGTCGGGACGAAGCAGCAGCTCCCCGCAGCGGAGCTTGCCGTTGTAGTTAAATCCCATGGCCCTGCCGTGGGCTCCGGCATCGTGAATCACCACAAAGTCGCCGGGAGAACGGCCGTAATTTTCCGCGGCAGTGTCAATTTTGGGGAGTTTCCTCTGAACGGCGAACTTGTCGTTATTCTCACAGAGGCTTCCAACCACATCATATATTTCCGTTGCGGGAACATGTTCCTTGCCGGGAATGGTGATGTGATGATAGGCCCCATACATTCCGGGCCGCATAAGGTCCGCCATGCAGGCATCCAGCCCTATGTATTCCCGGTAGATACTCTTCCTGTGGACGGCAGTGCTAACAAGCCAGCCGTAGGGGCCGGTAATGGTTCTGCCCCATTCGGTACGGATGCCCATGGGATCAAGTCCCGAGGGTTTCAGAATTTCATCGTAGGCCTTCTTTATTCCCGCAGCAAGAACTTTGTAATCAACGGCTTCCTGTTCCGGCCTGTAGGGAATCCCCACGCCGCCGCCCAGGTTGATAAACTCAAGCCGTACTCCGGCCTTTTCCTTTACTTCTACCGCCAGACAAAAAAGCATTCGTGAAGTTTCAATATGGTAGGGAATGGACAATTCATTACTGGCTACCATGGTGTGCAGGGCCAGCCGTTTGGCGCCCCTGGCCTTGAGGATTTTGAAACCTTCGATGATCTGTTCCCCGGTAAAACCGAATTTTGCCTCATCAGGCTTTCCGATGATAGCATTTCCTTCTTTGAGAGGGCCGGGATTGTAGCGGCAGGAAACCAGATCGGGTATTCCCGCGGCCTTTTCCAGAAACTCTATGTGGCTAAAGTCGTCAAGGTTGATCACCGCTCCAAGACCCCGGGCAAGGCGGTATTCTTCGGCGGGCGTTTCATTGGAGCTGAACATATTGTCTTCTCCCTTCATGCCTGCAATATCCGCCAGCGCCAGTTCCGCATAACTCGAACAGTCCGACCCTATGCCTTCGGAGGCGAGAATCTTCAGGATAAAGGGATTGGGCAGAGCCTTTACCGCAAAGTGTTCCCTGTATGAAGGAAAAACCGAAAAAGCTTCCCTGATTGCCCGGACATTCTTCCGTATCGCCGCTTCATCGTAAACATAAAAGGGCGTGGGGTAACGTTTTACAATTTCTGTCAGTTGTTCCTTTGACAGGGGAAATGTCTTTGCCTCCATAAAACCATCCTTTAATTCAAAATTAGAGTTATATCGAACAAGTTAAATAGTGTCTGTCCACAAAGCCGGTTACTTTGCACTAAATATAGCCTTTGTACCTGAGGAGTTCCGCATTGAGAATACCGCCGCCCGCGGCTCCCCGGACGGTGTTGTGGGAGAGAGCAACAAAACGAATGTCAAAAACATTGCAGGGCCGGAGCCTTCCCAGCGTTACCGCCATGGCCTTGCCGGAATTACGATCCTTGCGGGGCTGGGGCCTGTCCTTCTCTTCCCTGTAGATGATAGGCTCCGCAGGAGCCATGGGGAAAGATTCCCGCTGGGGCAGAGCCTTAAACTCTGTCCAAATCCGTTTAATCTCTTCCGGGGACGGTTTCTTTTCGCCGAATTCAAGGCTTACACATGCAATGTGCCCGTCCACAACAGGAACCCTGTTGCAGTGAGCGCTCAGCTTTGGATATTCGGCGTTCTTAAAACTCCCTCCCTCAATGGAACCGAGGATCTTCAGGGGTTCCAGTTCGCTTTTCTCTTCCTCTCCGCCGATATAGGGAACAATGTTATCGATCATGTCGAGACTTGAAACACCGGGATAACCCGCGCCGGAAACCGCCTGCATGGTACTTACTATGAGGCGCTTCACCTCATAGCCTGCCCTGATAAGAGCATACACAGGAGTAGTGTAGCTCTGTATAGAACAGTTCGGCTTGACGACAATAAAGCCCTTGTCCCAGCCGCGGTTTTTGCGCTGAGCAGGAATAATGTCGGCATGATCGGGGTTTACTTCGGCAATAAGCATGGGTATGTCCGGCTTCCAGCGGTTGGCGGAGGCATTGGAGATCACCGGGATGCCGGCGGCGGCATAGGCTTCCTCCAGGGATTGAATTTCCTCTTTTCCCATCTCCAGGGCGCTGAACACAAAGGCACAGTTTCCCCGCTTTGCGGCGGCAAGGGTCCGGGAGATGTCGTTGGCGTCTCCTACAACAAGATCCGCCGCGGCCGCGGGAAGATCGCCCCCTGTGGCGGCCCAGCGCCCGCTTACGGCATCACTGTATTTTTTACCCGCACTGCGGGGACTGGCCGCAGCATAACGGACTTCAAACCAGGGGTGATTGTTGAGCAGGGCAATGTACTGCTGCCCCACCATGCCGGTGGCGCCCAGGACGCCTACGGGAATCTTTGACATGATCTTAACTCCATTGAGCCTGTCCGGAAACTTCAGTTTTCAAACAGCTTCTATTACTTTTTCAGAAGACCCAGGGACGCCATCTCTTGCCGCAGAATCTCTGTGTTTGCGGAAGACAGGGGGCCCAGGGGCAGCCGGGCAGGCCCGGCGGGAAGACCCGCCATGTTCATGGCTGCCTTGATCGGCGCCGGATTGGTTTCGATAAAGGCGGCCTTCATAAAGGGAAGCAGTTCAAAATGAATGCTCCTGGCTTCGGTATAGTTCCCTTCAAGACACGCCTTTGTCAGGGCGGTAACTTTGGCGGGAAGCAGGTTACTGATAACAGAAACAGTACCGTCGCCTCCCAGGGCGCAAAGCGGCAGGGTAAACGCATCATCCCCGCTCAGCACCCGGAAGGGATTGGAACTGTTACGCTTCATGGCAATGTTGGCAATCACGTCCCCAATCTGGCCCATGTCCCCGCTGGATTCCTTGACGCCGGCAATGCCGGGAATCTCCGCAATTTTTTCCATGAGCGGCGCGGGAATGTTCCGTCCGGTACGGCCCGCAATGTTATAGACCACAATGGGAATGCCCAGGGCGGCGGCGGCTTCAAAATGGGCAATAAGCCCCGAATCGTTTGGTTTATTGTAATACGGAGTTACCACCAGCGCCGCATCGGCTCCCAGATCTTTTGCCCGTTTTGTATACTCAAGCATGGACTTTGTAGAGTTTGATCCTGTTCCGACAACAAGAGGAACCCTTCCCCCAACTTCCTCCACCGCAATACGGATAAGTTTCTCCTCTTCACTTTCCTCAAGAGTCGGGGTTTCGCCTGTCGTGCCAAGAGGCACAAGACCGTCAATGCCCTCTTCAAGCTGAAACTGAATCAGACGGCGGAAACCGTCATAGTCCACGTCTCCTCCGTCCTTCATCGGTGTAACAAGGGCCGTAAAGGCTCCCCTCAGGATGAACATGTCAAGCCTTCTTTACTCCGGCCGCCGGAAGAATTTTCGGCAGCACGATGAGCAGCGCCAGAAGTATTACAACCGAGATCGGAAAGGCAATTCCTACGGCAGTGGCAAAACCCAGCCTGCCTGCAAAACCGGCAATGATATACCCCAAGAAACAGGCTGCCGCCACCGTTACTGCGTATGGAATCTGGGTAGACACATGATCGATGTGGTTACATCCTGCGCCGGTGGAAGAAAGAATGGTTGTATCGGAAATGGGAGAGCAGTGATCCCCGAATACCGAACCGCCCATGACCGCGGCAAGCGCAATGATGGAAAGTTCCGGCGATACCCGGTCGCAGATATCAATGGTTATGGGGATCATTATCCCGAAAGTCCCCCAGCTTGAACCGGTAGCAAAACTGATACCGCAGGAAGCCGCAAATACGATAGCGGGAATCAAGCCTGTAGGCATACTGGAGTTTTCTACCAGAGTTGCTACATAGGCGCCGGTACTGAGACCATCCCTGCAGATGCCGCTGATCGTCCAGGCGGTAGTAAGAATGATGATCGCCGGGGCCATGGCCTTGATGCCTGCAATCACCGTTGCAAAGAAGTCCCGAAAGCCGATGAGTTTACGGGGCACAAAAAGGAAAAAACAGGCGATGATCGTCAAAAAACCGCCCAGGGAAAGAGCCATTCCCGCATCGGTATCGCCGAAGGCCTGATAAACGGATTTGCCGCTTCCGTCCCAGAGTCCGCCATAGAAGAGCATTGCGATGACACAGAAGAGAATGACCAACACGACCGGAATGATCAGGTCAAAAATACTTCCCTGTTCGGAAATGGAAAGTCTGGCAATATCATCATTGTTTGCGATATCCGCATCGCTGAGGGAATCCATCCGGCTTGCCCTTGCTTCCGCCGCGGCCATGGGGCCGTAGTCCCCCTTCTTGCGGATAACCATCCAAAAGATCATTATTATGGTAAGCACCGCATAGAGATTGATGGGAATGGCCTGCACAAAAGCCTGCATCCCCGTGATCCCCGTCCGGGTGGGGTAGTAACTTACCACCGATGCGGACCAGGAAGATATGGGCGCAATAACACAGATGGGAGCGGCAGTGGCATCGATCAGATAGGCCAGCTTTTCCCGGGAGATCTTGTAACGGTCGGTTACAGGCTTCATCACCGTTCCCACCGTCAGGCAGTTGAAATAATCATCAATAAAGATAAGCAGACCCAGAAAGGCAGTTACGATGCCGGCGCTCCGTTTTGATTTGATCTTCTTTACCGCCCAGTTTCCGTAGGCCCTGGCCCCTCCGGCACGGGTAATCAGGGCTACCACGGAACCCAGCATGGCAAGGAAGATGATCATCGATGCGTTGGCCGATACATTTTCCACCATCACATTGATGGTATTATAGAAAACACCCAGGGCGGAGGCGCCGGAACCGATAGCATAGATCAGGGCGCCCGACATAATGCCCAGAATCAGGGAGAAGATTACCTCCCTGGTGATCAAGGCCAGAACGATGGCAAAGAGAGGCGGTACAACAGACCAGAATCCTACATCAATCGCTTCCATAATTGGTAATACACTCCTTATCGCTTTAATTAGTGTCTGTATAGACAGGCTCGAATTAGCTTAACAAAATTGCATATAAAAGTCACGCGCTCAAGACCCTCTCTATTTCGTGCCTGTCCACAAAGCCGGTTACTTTGCGGACAGGCCTTGCATTTGTATGCACAAATGCGGTTTTTAAGGTAGTCGCGGCATAAATGCCGAGTCCATAATGTGTCTACATTATGGACAGACACTATTTTACCACTTTTTTGATGAACGGATTCAGCATGGCATGGGAACTGGCGGCGTACATGGCCCGGAAGGGAATGTGTCCGCCTGTCTTCCAGGAAACGGAAGATCCGGTAATGTCCGCCACGGTAAAATCAAAGGTCTGGCCCGCAATTTCAATCCCCGGATCGAGGACTTCCAGATCCTTCATGGACGCGCCGAGGACACCGAAGTCCAGCACGGCACAGCGGCGTTTCCCGGATTTCCGCTTCGGCGCTTCGGTTCCCAGCGCGGTATGGCCCGGATTTTCAGGCTCGCTTACCAGCTTGTCCCGGACTTCCACGATCTCGCCGTACAGAGTGAAGGCATCGTGGCGGAATCCTTCGATGGGTTTTGCCGCGGAAGAATCGTAGCCGAAGAAGATCCCCTCTCCCATTCTTATTTCCGTAACAAGATCCCGAAGGGCTCCCGGCTCGATTAAAGGCCAGGACACCGTACCCCCAACCGAAACAAGGGGCTTTCCCGTTCCGCAGGGAATCCGGCCGGCGCAGCGGCTTAAAGCCTCAATGCTTTCAACATCGGGCATCTTTCCGGAAAGACAGGCGAAATTTACCGAAAGACCTGCGAAGGGAACTTCAGGATACCTTTCGGCCACTGCGGGAATGTCTTCAAGATAAAACCCGTCCCGCAGATCTCCCAGCTCCGCAATCAGCACGGTCCGGGGCTTCAAATTTTCAGGCAGCCCTGCGATGGCTTCAATCAGCGCCTCATCGGAAACAAAAACTCTGCCGGGCCGGGCGGACTGCGGAAGGGAGGGAATGGCAAGAATATCGGCAAGCCGCGTCTTGATCAGAGACTTCGACAGTTTTCCTGCCAGATCCTGGGGAAGGGAAGCAAAACAGGCCATGTTGGAGTCCGCAATGGAACGGACTCCCGCTTCGTAAAGCAGGGCTGCAATGCGGGCATCGCTCAGGCAGAATTTGGTTACCACGGAAAGATCGATAGACTGCCTTTCGCAGCATTTCTGCACCTTCTCAAGGTTTTCAAGAAAGGCTTCGCTTTTTATTTCAATGTAAGCCATAATCCCCGCCTTCAAATCCGGGCATGAAAACGCTCTTCAAGCACATCATCGAAGGTAAAGACTCCGTTTCGCCTTAGGCCGCTTCCCGCAAGCCATTCGGCAGAGATGAGAGCCCCGGTTGCAAGACCTTCCCTGTTGCGGGCGCTATGCCTTATTTCGATGCTGTCTGCGGAGGAATCAAAGATAAGGGAATGTTCCCCCGGCACGGCTCCCAGCCGCAGGCTTGCAAAGTGCAATTCTTCGGGCCGGGGGGCTCTGTCCAG
This sequence comes from Treponema sp., assembly GCA_031258115.1. Classification (GTDB taxonomy): domain Bacteria; phylum Spirochaetota; class Spirochaetia; order Treponematales; family Breznakiellaceae; genus JAIRNJ01. The sequence goes on from JAIRNJ010000017.1 coordinate 6,930, forward strand.
CATGTTCCACACCGGTTTTGTTTTCCGCTTCATCCGTTTAAGGATCCCTTCAACCAGAGTCTTTGCAGTGCCGGAAGGACTGTCAAGTTTCTTGTTGTGGTGGGATTCAAAGCCGCCCGGATCGTATTCGGGGAAGGAGTCCATCAATTCGGCCGCATACCAGCAGATCCGGTAAAAGAGATTCACGCCCAGGGAAAAGTTGGAAGCCCAGAGAAGACTGCTCCCCGCCTTGTTCACCGCCGCGCTTAGCTCCGCAAGCATGTGGTACCAGCCGGTAGTCCCGGTAACAACAGGAATTCTGCGTTCCGCAAGGGCAAGAATGTTTGCCGCGGCGGTATCGGGCCGGGTAAACTCAATGGCGCAGTCTATATTGAGTTCAAGTCCGTCAAGATCGGCAATGTTTTTGACAAGAACGGCGCCGTAACCGGTTTTATCCGATTCCGCAAACGGATCAACCGCGGCGGCAAGCGTATGTCCCCGCCCGGAAACAAGGGTCTCGATCATCCTTCCCATCTTTCCGTACCCGACAATGACAATATTCATACTATCCCCCATAAAAAGCGGCGGTATCACCGCTTATGTAAATCGAAAATTAACACGAAGTGTTTTATATTCCCTCTTCAAAAAAGTCATTATGAAGGGCCCGCACAACCCCTGCGGCTTCACCGTCATTCACAATAAAGCTGATATTCACCTTGCTGGCCCCCTGGCTGACCATCTGCACCTGAACCCCCAGAATTTCGCAGGTTCTGAAAGCCCGGGCAAGAATCTCGCTGGAACGGCGTACATCGCCGACAACCGTAACAATGGCCTTGCCGGCCTTTGCTTCGACACTCGCAATCCTGGAAAGATCCTTTTTCAGCGCGGTAAGGCTGTGCACCGCATCCAGGGTTACGGAAATCGAAACCTCGCTCGTGGCAACCATGTCTACCGAAATCCCCTGGCGGGAAAAGGCCGCAAAAACCTGTTCAAGAAAACCGTGCTGCCCGACCATTCTGGTAGAAACAATGTCTATCAACGTTACATTTTTCCGGGAAGTAATCGCCTGAATGGGACTGGTCTTCCTGTCAAGGGCAGGCGCAATACGGGTACCGGGCGCAGAAATATTGTAGGAATTTTTAACCAGCACCGGAGTGCCGGTTTTTATACAGGGCTGCATGGCTCTGGGGTGCAGAACCTGTGCGCCGAAGTAGGCCAGTTCCGAAGCCTCCTCGTATGTCACCTGCTCAACAGGTTTGGCATGCCTGACGATCCTGGGATCGGCGGTGAGGATTCCGTCGACATCTTTCCAGATCTGCGCCTCATCGGCCCCGCAGGCCGCGGCAATCAGCGTGGCGGAAAGATCGGAACCTCCGCGGCCGAGCGTGGTAATGTTCCCGCCTGAATCCTTGGCAATAAAACCCGTCACCACAGGCAGTATAGCCCTTTCCGTGAGGGGCTTCAGAGCTTTCGGAATGAGGCGCCAGCATTCATCATCAAGTTCCGCGCCGCCGAAAGACGAATCGGATACAAAACCCGCGTCCCATGCATCTATCGCCAGAGCCTTTATATCAATTGACTTAAGATACGCCGCCGCAATCCGTACCGAAAGCCGCTCCCCAAAGGATACAAGATAATCCCTGGTACGCCCGGTAAGTTCCCGGATAAGGCGGATCCCCGTAAGAAGACTCTGCAGTTCTTCCAGGAGCGGCCAAATTTCTTCCCGGACTGTGGCGGGAAGGGACAGTTCCGCAATGGTAGCAAGATGGAGACTTTCGATCTTGTCCATCGAAACATCGCCCTGCCTGAGCGCCTCATCCGCCGCTTCCAAAAGGTGGTCGGTAGTATCTCCCATGGCGGAAAGAACCAGTACCGGTTTGCGGGCCAGCTCGGCCTTTACAATACCCGCCACATGCCTTATCCGTTCCGCATTCGCCACGGAACTGCCGCCGAATTTCATAACAATCATGTGTCTCTCCGGGCCGCGGGGCCCAAGGAAGTTATTTTACCGCCGCCATACGGCGGCTCTGCCATGCGTCTCTCCGGGCCGCGAGGCTCAAGGAAGTTATTTTACCGCCGCCATACGGCGGCTCTGCCATGCGTCTCTTCGAGCCGCGAGGCTCAAGGAAGTTATTTTACCGCCGCCATACGGCGGCTCTGCCATGCCGCTCATCATAGCAGGAAGAGGGCGGAAACATAAGAGGACAAGCGCTACCGTTCGAGGCCCGTCTGTGCTACACTCATTTCATGCAGCCACGTTCTCTGGCAATCTATAAAAACCGTCCTGTGCTGGTAATCGAAACAGATGAGAAGATCCGCATTACGACACAGAAGGGGGAAGATCTCCGCGTACGCCCCAAGGATCTGCAGTTTCTCCATCCCGGGCCGGCGAGCCTTTCGGAACTTGAAACCCTGCCAAAGGGAGATCTCAAGGGCGCATGGGAACTTCTCAAGACCGAAGCTTCCTTTACACTGAAAGAGATGGCGGAACTGGCCTTTGATGAATGGAGCCCCTGTTCGGCATGGGCGGCCTGGCTTAGCCTCCAGGAAGGACTCTATTTTAAGGGAAGCGCCGGGGCCCTCTGCTGCTGTTCCGCCGAAGAAATCGAAAAGAAAGAGGAACTGAAAAAACGTGAAGAACTGGAAAGCGGAGAGCGTGAGGCCTTCATCAACATGCTTAAGGAGTCTCTCAAAAACAAGACGCCGCTTCCCGCCTCAATTGACAGGAAAACAGCGGAACGGCAGCTTGCCGATGTAGAAGCGCTGGCGCTGGGTAAAAGCGAAAAGAGCCGGACGCTGAAAGAACTGGGCCGGGAAGAAAATCCCGAATGGGCTCACGAAGTCCTCCTTGCCTCGGGCCTCTGGACTCCTTTTGTGAATCCTTATCCCGCACGCATGGGCCTGGATCTGCTTTCCCCCGCTGCCGTTCCGCCATCCGTCCCCGAAGAAGAACGGATCGATCTCTCCGCTCTTCCCGCCTGGGCTGTTGACAATTCCTGGAGCGACGATCCCGATGATGCGCTTTCCTGGGATTTTTCCGGAACAAAAAAGATCCTCTGGGTGCATATTGCCGATCCCGCCGCCTCCATCGGCCCCGAAGATCCCGCCGAAAGGGAGGCCCGTTCCCGCGGTTCCACACTCTACCTGCCCGAGGGAGTGTACCGCATGCTGGCAAAGGAAATTCTTCCCGTCTATGCACTGGGACTGCAGAAAATCTCTCCTGCCCTTTCCTTCAAAATGACACTGGGGGAAGAGGGCGGCATTGAAGAAACAGAGATCTTCCCTTCCCTGGTAAAGGTAAAACGCATTGACTATGCGGAAGCCGACAGCCTTGCCGCGGAAGACGAAAACTGGAGGGCCCTCTTCCGCTGGGCCGAACAAAACGAAGAACGCCGCCTTGACACCGGAGCGGTACTCATAGACTTCCCCGAAGTTCACATCCATGCAGACATACCGGACAAAAAAGTTTCTATTGAATCCATTCCCTCCCGCCGTTCCGCGGAAGTAATCCGGGAGTGCATGATACTTGCCGGAGAAGGAGCGGCAGCCTGGGCTCTGCGGCGGCAGATCCCCTTCCCCTATATCGGACAGGAAGAAGGCGGCGAATTCCCCCGCAAACGCCTGGAAGGTCTTGCGGGCGCCTTTCAGATCCGCCATCTCATGCGGCCCCGCAGCATCACTACCAAACCCCAGGTTCACTGGGGCCTGGGACTGGATCACTACAGTCAGGTAACCAGCCCGCTCCGCCGCTACACCGACCTTGCCGCCCACCAGCAGATCCGGGCCTTTCTCGGGAAAGAACCGCCCCTGACCGAAGAAGAACTGGGCCGCCGCCTTGCCGAAGCGGAGATCTCCGCACAGGCAGCCGCCAAAGCGGAACGGGCCTCCAGACTCTACTGGACAGCGGTATATCTGTCGGAACAGACCGGCTCCACCTGGGAGGGAATTGCCCTGGAAAAGAAAAGCGGCCCCGGTTCCCACTGGCCGGTTTATATCCCCGCTCTGGGCCTTGAAACTTCATGCGCCCTCAACAGGAATACTGAACCTAATGAAATTCTTAGGTTAAAACTCAGCCAGGTTCGCATCAGCAGCGCAAAGATTGTTTTTATTCAGGAATGAATAGCGTCTGTCTGCAGAGCCGGTTAATTGCGGACATATCATTATCACGGTATATGCCGGGTAGTTCGCATGTTTCTTGTGTAAAAGCCTCTGTTTCCGGTATATTTAGTGTCTGTCCACAAAGTCGGTT
>JAIRNJ010000027.1 GCA_031258115.1 Treponema sp.
CGGCTCATATTATACAAACAAGCGCCCGCTTTGTCTACTAAACAGCACCGCTAAATCCCCGCATTTCTCTCAAATTTCCTCATTTTCTGGCAAAACCGCCTTTGCCGTTGACGCCTTTAGCGTCGGCAGTTCTGCGTTTGCCGCAGACCCCCCGGCATTTGTAACAAACTCCCATAATCCGTCCCCAAGGAGCGGGAGAAGTCCGGTAGGCGGCATGTTCCGCTTTACGGTACTGGCCCCCAGGGAGCGGGGGGAGGTCAGGAAAAAATATTTGGAATTCCCCACCGGAGCGTACCGAAGGTAGCGGAGGCGGACTCTACAAGCATTTTTTCAGGGCCTTCCCCCGCTCCCTGGGGGGAGTACGGGATATATCCCCGCCGCCCGGGAGAAGTTTTCACGTACCCCGGGGGGGGAGTGCGGGATAAAGCCGGAGGCGGAGAGGGTGGGGTTTGTATATAACGGCCCTTGTGTTTCAATTTATAAATCTATATTATTATAAAGGTACTGCAAAGACAGGGAACGATTTGGAGGTTGGAATGGCTTTTGCGTTGAATAGTTATCCGGTTATCTACCGTTCAAAATATACTGCGGATGGATGGAAGGGTGACTATATCGAAAAATCCCATAAGACGCCGGAGGAAGAGGCCGCCTTGGGGGAAGTCGAGCGGAGCCGTCTGGAGAATTCCCGGAATTACTACGATGATATGCCCCTGGTAAACTATACGACCCAGTACGGGCTTGGCTGTTTTGAGGGGCTCAAGGCGCTGCCTCAAAAGGATGGGGGTCTGGCGATTTTCAGGCCCCGCCGGAATGCCGCCCGGTTTTACAAATCTATGGAAGGGCTCTATATGCCCCCGTTCCCGGAGGATGAATTTGTTAAAGCCTGCGGCGAGACGGTAAGGCGGAACGCCGGGCTTGGTTTTTTCCCCCGGTACGATGCCGCCTGGGAGAAGGATTCCTTTATGACCGCCGGCTCGGTGTATATCCGGCCCTTCACTATTGCCGAGGGCGGGATAGGGGTCAATCTGTCCCGGGAGCCCTGGGTTATGGTGGTTACGACTCCGGTAAGCGCCTACTTTTCCGCGGGTAAGTCTGATGCGGTGGTTACCGAGCGGATTAGGGCAACTCCCAGGGGAACCGGCTGGATTAAGGCGGCTTCCAACTATGTTATTTCCGCCTTGGCAAAGCACGAGGCCGCCGAAGCGGGCTATATGGAATGTATTTTCCTCGATCCGGCGGAACGTAAGTATATTGAAGAAGGTTCGTCCTGCAATATCTTCTTTTATTTGAAATCCGGCGAACTGGTTACTCCCGAACTGGGGGATACGATACTTCCGGGAATCACCCGGGCGAGTCTTCTGGAACTGGCCGGCGACCGGAAGGTAAAAACCTCGGAGCGGAAGATTAGTATCGAAGAGGTCTTCTCCGAGGCAAAAGAATGTTTTGTCAGCGGTACTGCCGCCGGGGCCACGCCGATTGAGTCCCTGACCTGCCGGGGAAAGAAGGTGGTCTTTAACGGCGGCAAGGTGGGGGAACTTACCGCGGAACTTCGGGACACTCTAAAGGGAATCCAGTACGGTACGCTGCCGGACGCTAAAAACTGGATGGTCAGGGTATAATGCCGCTGCGAAACAAACTGTTGCTGTTGTTGTCGTTTTGGTTGTTTGTTATAGGCGGCGCCGGCGCCCAAACCGCTCTTAGCAATGAGATTACCGCCATTTCCATCAGGGGTCTTAAAAGGACGAAGCCCCATGTGGCTGAACAGTATGTAAAAAAATTCCTCGGCAGGGACGCCGATTCCCTTGATCTTAGAGAAGTGGAGGGGGCTGTTCTGGATACGGGTATTCTGGAGCCGGTTTCGGTATCTATTGCCGATGATCCTGAAGGGGGCGGCCGGCTTCTCCAGATCGAGCTTAAGGAAAAGTGGTCCATTATCCCGTTTCCCCTCTTTTCTGTGGGTTCCGGCGGCGATATAGGGGGCGGCGGTTTTTTAATGGACGCCAACGCTTTCGGAATTAACGACAAGATGATCCTGGGAGGCTTGTACCGGAGATCCGGCTGGATGGTTACGGCCATGTACATAAGCACCCCGGACCGGGATCATGTACTGGGTTGGAATCTGAGGGGTTCCTATTCCCAGGAGGAAAGGACCGACTCGGATCAGAAGAATGACGATATTCGCAGGTTCAGTCAGGATTCGATTACCGCATCCGCCGGCATTAATTACCCGCTGAATGAATTCGTTACTCCGTCGTTCTCGCTTACCTATAACGGAAGGCTGCTCCGGCATAACGATGATCCCCTGCGGGTTCCCGGCGAAGACGCTCATGTCATCAGCTTGTCCCCGGAGCTTGCTCTGGAGAAAACGGTTTGGGACGGTTATCTGAGCGCCCGGCAGTATGCCAGTATCGCTTACCTTTATACTATCGGCATAGATTATCCTTCGTCCCATGCCTTGTCCTTTCGGGCTGTATACGAAAGGTCCCTCGTTCCCGGTTTTAAGCTGGGTCTTAAAACGGGGGTGCTCTATGATCCCGACGCAGAAGTTCTCTTTGAATCTCCGCCTTCGGCGGCCCAGGTTGATATACTGTCCGAAAATTATATTGCCCGGAACTATGCCGGCGGATCCTTTGATATAGAGAAGTACCTGTATAAATTTTCTGTCGGGACCCTTTCGCTGCTTGTTTCGTATCAAGGGGTCTGGTCCCAGGGGCCTGTTCTGGGGCATCGCTTCGATCATGGTGTTGCGGGATCCCTGCGTTTCTATCTGAGCAAAGTAGCCTTTCCCGCCCTTGGTGTAGGCGCGGCCTATAATGTGGCGGCTCGCTATTTTAAGATGAACCTCAGTATCGGCATGAGTTTTTAAATACGGCGGGTCTTAGCCGCAAAGTTAAGCTGCAGCATGCTCCTTCCACCGGGTTTTGAATCTGCAGAATCCCAGAATGGTCAGAAAGGTAAAATACAGCGGGGTAAAAATATCCTGTACCACATAGGCTGCCCCGGCCTTGGGCAGGGAAACGCCGAAGAGGGCCAGGGTGGCGATGGTGTTTGCGGTCATGACCAGGAATACCGAAACGGGCAGGGGCCAGAGAGAGGGGAAAAGGGGAAGCAGGGGAATGGCGAGCATCCCCATGGACATGGTTATCATAAGGAAGGTAAAGTTGATCCGGGTTACCGTCTCGGGGCTGAAGAGCCCCCCATTATTCCAGCGGAGGGTCTGGTTAATAAAGGCGGTCCAGTTTTTCTCTCCGGCGGTCAGTACATGGGTATCGGCGCCGCAGGCGGAATGAATCCGGTACTTGGAGTTGGACCGCATCCGGGAAACCAGGGCGGCGTCTTCGGTGGGGGAGAAGGGAACCGCGCCATAGCCCCCTATGGCTTCCAGCGCCTCCCGCCTGAGTATAAGATTATTGCCGAAGCCGCCTCCGGCGGCGCCCAGCCCGGTGGAAGCCGCCAGATACATGTACCGCACGGCATGATCAAAACATTGGTATAGATGAAAAAAGCCCCGTCCGCCGGGACGTTTAAAAACCGGCCCTATGATGATGCCCAGAGCCGGGTCTTCCATGCGGCGGACCATGGCCCTTATCCAGTCCGGGGGAACCCGGCAGTCCGCATCGGTAAAGAGGAGAAGATTCCCCCGGGCGGTCTCAATGCCCTTAGTCAGGGCATACTGTTTATGGTTCGGTCCGGGGTTTTCGGCAAGGGTGATAATGGTTACTTGTTTTCCCCCCCCGGCAAAGGCCCTGAGCATCCGGGGCCCTCCGTCGGTAGAACGGTCATCGATGAAGATATACTCCGCCTCCGGATAATCTTGAGCGGAAAGACTTCGGAGCAGCTCCTCCATGCGGGTTTCTTCATTATTGATAGAAACAATTACCGAGACCAGGGGAGGAACGGAGCCTTCGGTGATACTTGAAGGGGAAGCGCACAGCGGCGCCGCTTCCCGGGTATGCGCCTCCACCGCCGGAAGATCCCCGGTTTCCAGAAGGCGTCGTTTATCCCGGTGCCATTCAAGGAAGAGGCCTAACATCAGGACGCAGTGGAGCCCTGTAAAGATTAGGGCAAAACCGAAGCGAAACAAGTCAAACAGAAACGCGGTCATGATGGAGAATACCGGATTCGAACCGGTGACCTATTGATTGCGAACCAATCGCTCTACCAACTGAGCTAATTCCCCGCTACTATACCTACTATAGCAAAAAAGAGTATAATAAGGCAACACCACCGGAGGTACTTTATGGGATATCGTCTAGGAATCAATTTGGGTTTTGCTGTTAACAAATACATTGAGCCCGAAGTCTGGACCAGGATAGTCCGGGAAGACCTGGGGCTGGGGTATGTACAGTTTGTGGCCGATCTGCTGAATCCCTTCTGGCCCCGGGAATACATTGACGATCAGATTAAGCGTATTAACGCCGCCGCCAGGGAACACCGGATAACGGTGGAAAGTATTTTTTCCAGTACCTTTACCCGGGTTAACCATCTTATGAATCCCGACGAGGAGGCCCGGAAGTTTTGGCTCCGGTGGTTTAAGAGTCTGCTGGACATAGGCGGCCGGCTTGGGGCCCGTAACGGGGGCGCCCACTTTGGCATTATGACGTTTGATACCTACGACAATCCGGACAAACGGCGCTTTATTGTAGATGAAGGGGTAAAGGGCTGGCAGGAGTTGAGTTTTTACGCCAGGGATATCGGTTATGACTGCCTTATATTTGAGACCATGAGTGTACCCCGGGAAATGGCCCATACTATAGAAGAAGCCAGGGAGCTTATGTCGAGGGTTAATGCCCGCTGCGGGGTTCCTTTAAAGTTGTGCCTTGATGTGGGTCATGCTCCCCATCCTTCCCAGCGGGATCCCTATCCCTGGCTCGAAGCTCTTGCGGCGGATGCACCGGTCATTCACCTCCAGCAGACGGTACTCCATAAATCAAACCATGCTCCCTTTACGGAGGAGATGAATAAGACCGGCATCATAACCCGGGAAAAAGTGATGGAGGCTGTGAAAAAAGCGGGTTGCACCGATGCGCTTTTTGCCTTCGAGATCTCCCACCGGGAACATTGGGATACGGATTTCCGCATTATCCGGGATCTTAAGGAGAGCGTAGATTATTTTCGTCCCGTAATAACGGAGTAACCTGACGGAATGTTATTATGAAAGATACGATGAAGGCCTGTAATCTCTATGCCGTGGGGGATCTGCGTTATGAAGATGTTCCCCTGCCGAAAATGGAGAGTGGGGAGGTGCTGCTTCAGGTAAAGGCCTGCGGTATCTGCGGTTCCGATATTCCCCGGGTATTTGAAAAGGGCACTTACCATTTTCCTACTATTCCGGGCCATGAATTTGCCGGAGTCATTGTAGATACCGCAGACCGGGAAGACAAGGACCTGATAGGCAAAAGGGCCGCCGTTTTCCCTCTGCTGCCCTGCGGAGAATGTGACGCCTGTCAGATTGGCGAGTATCCCCAATGCCGTAATTACGACTATTACGGTTCCCGCCGGGACGGCGCCTTTGCCGAATATATCGCGGTCAAGAAATGGAACCTGGTCTTTGTACCCGGCGGGGTACCCTTTGAACATGCCGCCATGTGCGAGCCCTGCGCTGTCGCCATTCATGCCCTTTCCCAGGTGGGCATAACCCTGGGAGATACGGTGGCGATCTTCGGAGCGGGAACCATCGGCCTCATGGCGGCCCAGATAGCCGCAGGCTGGGGCGCGGCCCAGGTGGTATTGATGGATGTGGACGAGGCGAAGTTGGCTTTTGCCCGGCAATTGGGCTTTACCCATGCCATAAACAGCGGACAGATTGATCCTGCCGGGTATATTATGGATATTACCGGAAACCGTGGGGCCGATGTGGCCCTGGAGGCGGCGGGGGTATCGGCCGCCCTGGAGGGCTGCCTCAAGGCGGTTAAGGTCTTTGGCAAGGTGGTGCTTATGGGGAATCCGGCAAAGAACATGGATCTTCCCCAGAAGTCCTACTGGGAGATACTCCGCAAACAGCTTACCCTTCGGGGAACCTGGAACTCAAGTTACAACGACGCCCATAACGACTGGCGGCTGGCTATTCAATGTATGGACCGGGGTGTACTGCAGCTGGACAAGTTTGTTACCCACCGCTTTTCCCTCTCGGAATGCAATAAAGCCTTCGGCCTTGCCCGCCGGCGGGAGGAGTTTTACGTTAAAATTATGTTTATAAATGAGCGGCAGGTTTTATAAAGCCCCCTGGGGGCGTGCAATTCTTGATGTTTATAGGAGTGGAATATGAAAGCGGCGGTGTACCTCGATAAGGATAAAATAGAAGTCCGGGAAGTACCCACCCCCAAGCCGGACGCCGACAGTGTTCTGGTGAAAGTCCGCTCCTGTGCGGTCTGTGGTTCGGATATACGAATCTTTCATCATGGTAATTCCCGGGTAAAGCCTCCCCAGATTCTGGGACATGAGTCCTCCGGCGAAGTGGTGGAAACGGGGGCCAATGTTACCCGTTTTAAGAAAGGCGACAGGGTTGCTCTGGGAGCGGATGTTCCCTGCGGAGAGTGCAGTTTCTGCGAAGCGGGGATAGGTAATAACTGCCAGATCAACTATGCCATGGGCTACCAGTTTGCCGGCAGTTTTGCCGAATACGTGCTCTTAAACAAAACTGTGGTTAACTATGGCCCGGTGCACCGTATCCCCGGCGCCATGAGCTTTGACGAAGGGGCTCTGGCGGAACCGCTGGCCTGCGTTCTCAATGCGGTGGAGCTGGCCGGGATACGCCTGGGGGATACGGTAGTTATTATAGGAGCGGGCCCTATCGGCTGCATGATCATCCCCATAGCCTATATGTCCGGCGCCGCCAGGGTTATCGTGGTACAACGTTCCCGGCCCCGGATGGAGGCGGCGAAAAAATTTAACGCCGATGTTTATGTCTGTTCCTCCGAGGAGGACCCCATTAAACGGGTACTGGAGGAGACCGGTGGCCTCGGGGCGGATGTGATTTTCACCGCTAATCCTTCGCCCCAGTCCCATGCGGATGCCCTCAAAATGGCCAAGAACCGGGCCAGGATCAACCTTTTCGGCGGACTTCCCGCGGGCAGCACCGTAACGCTGGACACGAACATTATCCACTATAAAGAACTCTTTGTGATGGGAGCCCACGGTTCCCTGCCCCGGCACCATCATCAGGCAATTGAACTAATTGCCGCCAAACGGCCCGACATCAGGCCCTATATGTCCCATTTCTTCAGCCTGGATAAGATAAATGAGGCGTTCGCCGCCGCCGAAGGCCATCAGGGTATGCGGGTCGTAGTTCATCCCTGGGATTAAATGTGCCCTTCTGAGTCTGAGAATCTGTTCCGCTGAACCTTAAACCAGATTTTTCAAAATCGTCTTTAGAAGCTCACTTTTTGTATCTTTGGCGGGTAGAACCGGCGCCAGATTTTTTAAGCCCCCGGAATCGGGAAGGTTGAGGGAAACGCCGTACTTATCCTTCAATGTTTTTCCAAGGGTCGAAGCCAGCTTGGTAAGTCCGGCGCCGGTCGTTTGTTCCTTGCCTAGGGTTAAGGCTAAATTCGCTATTTTGCTAAGATCCGCCGCTTTTCCCGTAGTACCGGCGATGGCCGAAGCTAAGCCTTCAATTCCCGAAATATTTGCCCCCGAGGTTTTTACCTTTCCCCCGGCGGTGGCAATTACGGTCGAAGCCAGATCGGCAATCATGGAAAGATCTGAGCCGAGAATCCCCGACTTGGCAACCGTGGAAGCTAATTCGGCAAACAGACCGGTTCCGGATGATTTACCTGACAGCGCCGTGATAATTCCGGCGATATCCAGTCCGGCAATGGCCCCGTCTTTTCCAACCTTGTCTCCCGCCAATCCCGCGGCGGCGGCAACGATACCTGAAATTACTGATAATGATGACATAATATTCTCCTTTTCAAGGAAAATTATACACTATTTTTTGAATCTGATAGATCAATAAGAAACAACCGTCAAAGGACCCGGTACCAGACCCCGCATATCCCGCCCCTTCGATCCCGATAAGACAAACAAGGCGTTTGCCGCCACTGAAGGCCGGCGGAGAGGATCAGTCAGTTACCCCTCAAAGCCAGGGGCTTGGATGGTGAACCGCTCAAAACGGTTTGTTTTGGAACCGCCTAAAAGTGATTATCGGTATTACTTGTCCTTGAACAGTTCCAACTGGTCAAGCCGTTTGTCTTCCACTTGAAAGATAGCTGGCATTTTTCGATAAAGTATATCACAAGGCTTTTTCAACTGATAAACCATATTTTATCATAGTATTTTCATAGGTATTATATGTTATAAATTTTTTAAAAAAATTTCTTGACATAGAAATAAATCATGATATAATCAATTCAATTAATTAATTAAATGGAAAAACATAGAATGAATGTAGAGCTTAAATTAAAAGGGGTGAATCAAAACGCTATTCAAGAGATGAATAGATCTTTGATCCTCCATTTGCTTTGGGAATATACTCTCTGTTCTCGCGCAAAACTGGCCCAATTGACCGGTTTAAAGCCAGCAACCTTATCTAATGTGATAAATAGTTTCATTGAGTGGGGAATTGTCAAAGAAGAAGGTTCAATTGACGGCAAAAAAGGGCGGAGAGCCATTGGTATACGGCTTGATACAGAACGATATTGTATTGTAGCCATACGATTGTCACAAAAGTATTTTTCGGTAGGGCTTTTTGATATAAGTGGAAAAGAGATAGAACATGATACTCATTTTTATGATGGAAATACCAATACGTCGAAAGATGTATTTGATCGCATCCGACAGGAAATTCGAAGACGGATTGAAGAAAATGTCCCCAGGAAAATTCTTGCCATAGGGTTCGCTATTCCCGGCCCTTTTATTCGAAAAGATGGGCGGATTGCGTTAATGTCCGAATTTACTCATTGGAAAGATATATTTATTAAAGCAGAACTTGAGGCGGAATTTAGTATCCCCGTCTATCTTGAACATGATGCGCACGTTGGCGCTTTTGCTGAGTATTGGCATATGTCCTGTAACCGGGAGATTGATTTAGTTTATATCGCCGCCGGACAGGGAATTGGAACAGGAATCATCACCAATGGAACATTGTACAAGGGCGGGCTGGGTTCAGCCGGGGAGATAGGCCATACATGCGTGGAAGTGAATGGCTTACAATGTGAATGCGGTAGTAAAGGATGTTTGGAAAAATATTGTTCATCATTGGCACTAACCGCAGAAGTTAATAAAAAACTCAGCGCGGGGGCAGACTCAATCCTTCACCCGAATTGTAGCTTTGATGAAATTGTAGAGGCGATCCAGAAAGGTGATCACTTGGCTCGAAATGAATATATGAGAACTTGCGAATATCTTTCTGTCGGGGTAATTAATATTATTAATTTATTGAACCCCCACATTATTGTTATTGGTGATGAGATGTCAAGGGTCGATGCAAATTTATTATTATTTATCATTAATAAAAATGTTGAAAATCATATTTTGCCAAAAATCAAAGAATTTACTAAAATCATGATTAATCCAACAGATTCATTCCTAACAGGAGCGTGTATTTATACTCTCGAAGAAATATTCAAAAATCCGGTTGTCTTTCAGAAAAAGTGATGGTGAATGTAAAATGATTTGCTGTTGTTTTTTAGAGACGGATTTTCCGTCTAAAAATTATAAGCAAGGAGAGAAAAAATGAAAAGAATGACACGTTTTTCTTTTGTGCTGTTGGTAATTGCGTTAATTACTGTACAGTTTTTCCCCGTTTTTGCAAAAGGAGGATCGGAAAGTTCTGGCGGTGACACAATTACAGTTATGCTCCAAAAGCATACCACGACAGACGCTATTGTTGCAGCGCTTGATCAATTTACCGCATCTACTGGCGTTAAAGTGAAGGTCGATATTCTTCCTCAAGAACAAGTCGTTTCTAAAGCCCAGCTGATCCTTTCGTCCGGTGACAGTAGTTATGATGTTATCATGTATGATAACATGTTTACCGTTCAGTTTGCCGGTGCCAACTGGATACGTGATTTGGGTCCATATATTAGTGCTACAAATTATGATGTCAATGATTTTATGTCAGGGTTTGTTAATGCCTTTACGTATAATAACAAGACTTATGCGTTGCCTATATATGGCGAAAGTTTCATGTTGATGTATAACAAGGAGTTAATCGCCCGAGCGGGTATTACAAAAGTTCCTGCAAACAAAGTTGAATTTGATCAAGCCATTCAGAAATTGTCTGCTGCCGGTATTCCAGCTTTTTCTTGTCGGGGCGCCAGGGATCTCGGTGGAAATCTCTATCTCTGGCCGTCTTTTTTCCTGGGTATGGGTGGCCAGTGGTTTACCGATGGGAAGCTTTCAGTTAATACCCGTTATGGGGTTGAGTCTGTAAAGTATTATGCGGATCTATTGACTAGATACAGCATTCCTGGGGGTACTAACCTTACATGGGATCAGGTTCAGCTCGCTCTTCAGCAAAACAAGGTTGCGATGGCTGTTGATGCAACGAATTTTGCTCCCCGTCTTGAAAATCCGTCAAATTCACTTGTAGTTGGAAAAATCGGATATACTGAGGTTCCCGTTGATTTGATGGTTCCTAGTTCATCCTGTTGGGGACTCGCAATCCCAATGGCATCAAAAAACCCTGATGCCGCATGGAAATTCATTCAGTGGGTACTTAGTGCGGATATGCAATTAAGCACGGCCATTGACGGAGATCGGTGCGATGTTACCAGAAAAAGCGTTATGAATAACCCGCAGTTCCTTTCAAAATACAATTATGATAATGGCAATTGGATTAAAACAACAATTGCCGCTATGGATAAATGTTCTGCGGACTATCGCCCGAGAATTGCTGATTGGGCAAAGCTGGGTGATTCTTTGGCAGGGGCCGTAAGCAGTGTAGTTTCCGGACAGGCAACTGCTGAAGCGGCTCTTGCACAGGTAGATAGGGAAGTCGGATCACTTACTTATCCTGGTTATAAAAAATAAATGTTTATGATAAATATATTTCCGGGTTAAAACCCCGGAAATATATTTTTGATGACAGGGTTACTACTTGTGTGGAGAAGATATGGACATCTCAAAAAAAATTAGTCAAAAACCCTTGATAATAGTCTTTACTCGAATGATTACCCTTGAACATGAGCATTCATGGAAACTGCTGTTGTACCCCGGTGTTTTTTTTCTTTTTATTATTACAATAGTACCTACTGTTTATGCCTTATTACTAAGTCTTCAGCAATACAATCTTGCAAAACCAAATGAACGGCATATTAATTTCTTTTTGAACTATTTTTTTGTTCTGAAAGATAGGCGTTTTTGGAATGCATTCTCACGGACAACTATCTTTACAACGGTTTCATTAATTGTCGAATTGGTTATCGGTATGATATTGGCGATGAGTTTGGCTAAAAAAACTTTTTTTAAGGGGTTTGTGCAAATCTTTATTCTTATACCCATGATAACTACTCCTGTAGTTGTTGGATTAGTATGGAAAATGTTTTATGATCCCCAGTTTGGCATGTTGTCGTATTTTTTGCATTTACTCGGGATTGGTCCGCTGGATATGCTCGGCGATAAAGATTTATCATTAATTGCTTTGATCATTGTAGATATATGGGAATGGACCCCATATGTAACACTTATTTTACTTGCAGGCATACAATCTCTTCCACTAGAGCCATATGAGTCTGCGATTGTAGATGGTGCAAATCAATTTACGATTTTTCGATGGATTACTTTACCCTTATTGACTCCGGTATTAAGCGTTGCGGTAATATTTCGTTTTATGGATTTGTTTAAATGGATGGATACTATTTATGTAATAACTGGTGGTGGACCCGGTATCGCTACTGAGACGCTGAGCTATTATGGATATGCTAATACTTTCAAATTTCTTGAAGTTGGATATAGCTCAGCTCTCTCCATTTTTATGTTGATTATTATTATTTTTATCTGTAATAATGCTGGAAAAAGAATATTTATGAAGGGGGAGGAATGATGAAAGAACGCCTTTACAAAATTATATTACGTAATATATTTGTCTGGTGTTGCGTGTTTTTCTTTGTTTCCCCTTTTTATTGGCTGATAACAACTGCATTAAAAAATCGCGTTGATGCCTTTGCTATGCCGCCGAAATGGTTTTTTATCCCTATTTTTGATAATTTTGCATTAGTTTTTACGACCGGTGAATTTATGGCAAGTTATTATAACAGTTTAATCATTGCTGTACTGTCAACATTTGTAAGCCTCATAATAGGTTTACCTATGGCCTATGGGTTATCAAATAGATTTAGGGTAAAGAACTGTCAAGGAATTCTTCTTTGGATACTTTCAACGAAAATGGCTCCTCCGATAATGGTTGCTATTCCGTTTTATATACTGTTTAGGTTGCTATATCTTCGTGATACTTATATTGGCATGGTTTTGGTTTATTTGATATTTAATCTTTCTTTTGCTGTTTGGATGATACATGGTTTTATTGATGGTGTCCCCAAAGAACTTGAAGAGGCAGCCCGAGTTGACGGCTCAACGAGGATTAGGGCATTATTCACCATAGTCTTGCCTTTAATTAAAGGCGGGTTATCCGCTACAAGCATAATTTGTTTTATTACTTCATGGAATGAATTTCTAATGGCCCTTGTATTGACATCGTCGGCTACAAAAACAGCCCCAGTAGCAATAACAAGTTTTATCTCATTTGAAGGGATTCGATGGGGGGAGATTGCTGCGGCTGGTGTTCTAATAGCCCTTCCCGTAATAATTATGGGTATTTTTGTCCGAAAATACCTCATAAGCGGTATGACTATGGGTGCAATCAAATAACTAATGCAGGAGGAGATTAATTATGTTACAAGTTACTTTAAGTACCCCTGAGCATTTGACGTTTAAAGATGTTGAAAATCCTTTACCGGCAAAGGGTGAAGTGCTGATCAAGATTAAAAGAGTTGGTATTTGCGGTTCAGACATACATGCTTATTATGGTAAACATCCGACGGTTTTTTTGCCGATTATTCAAGGACATGAATTTTCCGGAGAAGTGGCCGCTCTTGGTGCCGGGGTCAACAATTTTAGTATTGGGGAAATTGTTACTGTTCGTCCTCAAATTGTATGCGGTAAATGTTACCATTGTACACACGAACATGAGAATGTTTGTCATAACCTGCAGGTTATAGGGTGTCAAGTCCCGGGTGCGGCACAGGAATACCTTGCTGTCAAGCAGGACATTGTTATCAAAGTCCCAAAAGAATTTAATTACGATGATGCTGCTATGGTTGAGCCCGTTGCAGTGGCTGTTTCTGCGGTTAGATCCTTTTCAAGCAATGTCGATAATAAAAATGTCCTGGTATTAGGAGCAGGAACTATTGGGAATCTCACCGCTCAAACGGCAAAGGGACTAGGTGCCAAGTCAGTTACCGTAACGGATGTGAGCGATGAAAAACTTGCAGTCGCAAAAAAATGTAGAATTGATTATACGATAAATACTAAAAAAGATGATTTACTCAAGGCTCTTGAAATTTTGTATGGGCCCGATGGCCTTGATTGCGTTCTTGAATGTGTAGGTATTGAGGCTACTATTAATCAAGCTATTAAGGTGTGCCGGAAAGAATCGGAAATCATTATTGTTGGCGTTTATGGAACCCCTCCCATGATTGATATGATAAATGTCCAGGAGAAAGAATTAAGGTTAATTGGGACTTTAATGTATCTTGAGAAAGATTATTATATGGCAATTGATTTGATTAAAAGAAAAAAAATAAGCCTTGATCCACTTAAAACGGCTCGTTTCCCTTTAAATGAATATGATAAAGCGTACAAATATATTGAGCAGCATGTTTCAACGTCAATGAAAGTTTTAATTGATGTTCCAGACTGAATGTGAGGTGTGGCATGAAGATTCTCTGTGTCGGGCAATTAGTTGCCGATGTTTTGGTCCAAGGGGTAGATACTGTGGATTTTACTGTTGATACAAGAAGAGTTGACAACCTTGTTGTTCAGAATGGCGGTGATTGTCTCAATACAGCGATTAATTTGAAAAAGCTAGGGAATGATGTCAGCTTTTCCGGTTTAGTTGGAAACGATATTTTTGGGACTTATCTGCGTGATGTTATTCAGAGTCATGGGATTGAAACCCGTGATTTGCATATTACTGATAAAACCGGAACAGGATCGGTGGTTGTTTTGATTAATTCGAAGGGTGAAAGGATTTTTTTATATTATGGGGGTACAAATGATTTGTTCAGCTTCTCCGATATCAATCTCGAAATAATAAAGGAAGTTCAAATCGTTCATGTTGGGGGAACCTTTGTTCTTCCACGTTTTGATGGAAAGGGAGCGGCAAAATTATTTGCACTAGCACAAAAAAATGGGAAGATTACCACAATGGACAATACGTGGGATACTACCGGAAACTGGCTTAAAACGATAGAACCCTGTCTGCCATATCTTGATTTTTACATGCCAAGCGATAATGAGGCTGAAAAAATAACCGGTGAAAACAGGCCTGATTTAATGGCACAATTTCTTATCAATAAAGGAATAAAAAATGTTATAATAAAACTTGGCAAAAAGGGCTGTTATGTCCATGCGTTTGGTGAAAAATTTTACCGTCCCGCTTATGATGTCCCTGTTGTTGACACCACCGGTGCGGGAGATTCATTTGTTGCCGGAATTCTTACTGGTTTAGTCCGTGGGTGGAATATACACAAGGCGGTTGATTTTGCTTCAGCTGTGTCTGCCTTCTGTATTCAAAAACTTGGCGCAACAACAGGGATCCCATCTTCTGAAACTGTACTTGAATTCATAAATAATACACAAGGGAGTATAATTTAATGGACGGTTTAGTTCTTGCGAAACTGCTTAAAGAAGCAGACGAAGGGGGGTATGCGATTCCTTCGTTTAACTATTCTGATATTTGGGATTTTAAGGCTATCGTTGAAGCTGCCGAAGAAGAGCATGCACCAATAATGATCGCTTCAAATCCATTGGTGGTAGCTGAATTTGGAGCTGAAACATGCGCCGCAATTGGAAATGTTGCTATGGTAAAGGCCAAAATACCTTTAATTCATCATTTGGATCATTCATTTTCTATTGAGATGTGCAAAGAATGCATCGATTTTGGATATCCCTCTGTTATGATTGACGCTTCAAAATATGATCTTGAAACGAATATAAAAATGGTAAATGCGGTAATGGCATATGCTGAAAAAAAACATGTTTATGTGGAGGCAGAAGTCGGAAAAATAAAAGGCAAAGGAATAGAGGGGAATTTCAAGGAAGGAGATGACTTTCTTGTAAGGGTCGAAGATGCCGTTGTCTTATCAAAAGCGACCCATGTAAATTCTCTCGCCATCGGAATAGGTTCGGCTCATGGTTTCTATCAGGGAAAACCGCAGTTAAATTTTGAACGTCTCAGCGAGGTAAATAAAGCTATTGATACACATCTTGTTCTTCACGGTGGAACCGGAATTCCCCGGGAGGATGTGCAAAAGGCTATACGTCTTGGGATAAACAAAGTAAATGTCGGAACAATTATACATTGTACATATATGAACAGTCTGCATAAAGAACTTGATCGGGTTGGTGATAATCCATACACCCTTGATGTTATGAAAAAAATTCGTGATGATATCAAGAATGTGGTTAAAACATGGATACAGACATGTATGACAAATGGGAGGGCGCGATGATGAAAGCTTACGTTCTTAAGGGTATTCGTAACGGAATTGTGAAAGAAATCGATAAACCTATTCCTGCACATGATGAAGTTCTGATTAAAGTTATGGCAGTTGGCATTTGTGGTACCGATGGACATCTTTATAAGGGAGATTATGCATCTCCTTATCCTGTGATTCCCGGTCATGAATTTTCCGGAATTGTTGAGGCAGTCGGGGCAGATGTAAAGCATTTTAAGTCCGGACAACGTGTGGCCGCAGATCCAAATATTTATTGTGAAAATTGTGATAATTGTAAACAGAATAGACAAAATTTTTGCTTTGATTTTAAGGGTCTTGGCGGCAAGGTAAACGGCTCTTTTGCGGAGTTTATGACTATTCCAGAACGATGTGTCTTTGACATTGGATCCCTGAGTTTTACAAGTGCAGCAATGGCGGAACCTCTTTCTTGTGTCCTCCACGGACAGGATAATGCTCGGCCAAAATTCGGGGAAAGGGTTTTGATTTTTGGTGCTGGTCCCATTGGGCTAATGCATTTGCAATTATGCCGATATAATGGTGCATTACAGATAACGGTAGTTGATATAAACGAAAAAAGCCTTGAATTGGCAAACTTGTTTAATGCCGATTATGTTGTGAAAAGCGATAATATGCTTGCAGAAAATCTAAAAAAAATAAGTCCTCTTGGTTTTAATCTCATAATTGACTGTACTGGGGTTCCAAGTGTAATTGAAAGTACATTCTCATTCATTGCAGATGAAGGGAGGTTGTTGATTTTTGGCGTGTGCCCGGAGTCGAGCAGGATATCCATTAATCCATATGAGATACATCGCAGGGAATTAAAAATCATAGGTTCATTTGCTTTAAAGAAAAATTTTAATATTGCGTTGGATCAGTTATTTACAGAAAAAGTAAAAGTTGAACCTTTGATTGGGGAAAAAATACTTTTGGATGATCTGCCTGAAACCTTGGAACAATTTTGCGGAGGTTTAAAAATAATGGTATATCCAAACGGATTTGTTGACTAAGAACTTATCCCTAAAATAAATTTTTTGCTCTGGCGCACTCAATTCCCAATGCTTGCCTCAGGATATTATGAGCGTACCTGTACACCCCTCCTTGTGGGACCGACCACAAAAATCGGAAGGCTTCTTGTGACGATTAATGTTTCGTCATCATCATCAGCACTTAACCATGGCCGGTTGATACCGTAGACTTCCTCGTATACCCCAAGATCTGCTACCCATAAGGCGCAAAAATACCTCTGGTCACACTAGAACTGGAAATACCGGTGGACGATGCTTGAAGTGCCGAATTTCCTTGGGGCGCTTTCCATTGTATTTCGGTAACTGTCAATTCTACCGCTTCTGGCGAAAGGCAAGCCAGGCGCGTTAAACTTCCGGGAAACAACTGAAACCGGAGGAAAAGATGAGGACGTACACAAAGGAAAAGCGGCGGAACCATGTAGGGGCATGGAAGGCGAGCGGATTATCAGAAAGCGTGTATGCGCGGGGGTAAGGGATAGCCGTAACGACTTTTTGTAAATGGGTAAAAAAAGACGGACCTGAGGGCCTGGGGTTTGTAGAACTCCCCGGAAATGAGTCATATCAGGGAGGGCAGGAAATAATAATAGAGACAGGGACTATAAAGCTCCGTCCAGCTGGTGAAATGCCGGAAAGGGTTTTGGGAGCCGTGTTTGGTATTTCCGGCAGATTGGTATGACAGTAGCTTTAAGCAGGGTAAAAATCTATACCCGGCCCGGGTATACGGATTTGAGG
>JAIRNJ010000038.1 GCA_031258115.1 Treponema sp.
AAAACGATTGTTTTTTCCGATCCTGTCTTCAAGACCGTCCTTGAGACAGGGCTGCGGGGGGATCCTTTTACCGCAGAATCGGTAGGTTCAGGCGGTATAATCAGCCGTTCCGGCGGAGAGCTCAAGGTACTCGGCGCCGATATAAAGGGAAACTACGGGCTTACCTGGCAGGACAATAACCTGAACGGAGAAGGTTCCGATACATACTGGGATGCGGGACACAGCATCTCCCGGGCCTGGGGGCCGCTCTCCGCGGCGGAAAACTTCGGCCTCTCTCCCGAAGACGGAACCATGGAGCATGGTGCGGAACTTACGCTCTCGCGGTTCCTGCGGAGCAGGGTGAACGCGGAGACAAGCCTTGAAGAGGAAATACTGGACAGAAACTGGGAAATTCAGACAAGCTGGGCTCCTCCCCGTGTTTATATCCCTTCCCCAACCCTGAATCTCGATGCGCTCTGGAAAGAGGATGAAGAAGGCGCCTGGATTGAAGATTACGGCAGGGCCTGGGCGGAAAGCTGGGGAAAAATGGCCCCCGACCTGGGAGGCGGAGCCAGGGAACGGAATATTCACGGCCTGGGTTCCCTGAGTCTCGGTACAAGACCTCTGGGCGCCAGCCTCAGCCTGGAAGCTAGTAGCGATTTTACGGCGCTCAGCAACAGTACAATTTCTACCAGCTCAGGCAGGCTGGATTTTCCCCTCAACCTGAATCCGGTAAATATCCTCTTCCGGGGTGAACGGACTTTCAGCAGGAGCCTTGCCTTTTCCGGCGCCGATGCCCTGGATGACGGGGAACTCTACTGGAACAGCATCAGCGACTCCCTTCCCCTCTGGCGGCTTTTCCCCCTCTACTCCCTGTGGAGCGATGATTCGAGAAGAGCCATGGAAGAAGGCCCGGGAAGCGCCCTCTCTTCTCCCCAAACCGATTATTCTTCTTTCGATGACAAGTATAGTATCCAGGGCCAATTTCCCAGCCGCTACGATATCAAGGCTTTCTTTATTCCTTCCAGTGCGGGGATCAACATCGGCAGAGTCCTTGAAAAACGTATGGATACCAACAGGGATACTCTGAACTGGGGAGGAAACCTGGGATTTTCCGCGGTGAATATGTTCGGCGCCTTTGGAGTTTACCCCCTTGTTTCATTCTATGAGGGAGACGAGTATGCCCATGCCCTGGAACTTTCCGTGGCCCAGCCCCGAAGGGAAGACGGCTCCCATTTCTTTGAAGATGATTCTTTCCGCATACAGTCAAGTTTCGATGCGTCGTTTCACGGCTTTACCGGAGAAGAGCTGGCCTTGAACAATACCGCCACGGCAAGCTTCAACGGCAGCGGATTTTCCGCGGGGACAAGCCAGAACTGGCTTGAAAGCATGGAACTTTCGTGGACCGTTCCCACAAAGAAGAGCCTGCTCAGCGTGTTTTACAATTTTGTTGCCGGCGCGGTAAGAACCCAGGGTTCCTGGCTTAAACTTTCGGAATTGCTGGATTCGGAGTATGAACAATTCAGAAGAGAAAAGGCGGAACTGACGATATCCCGCACCATAAACAAGAACGATTACCTGACATGGAACCTTATTTTGGGCCACGAATCAATTATCCGCATCCTGGGACGCCTTGATTTTTCAGTCTTTGCCAAACTCGACATAGCCCAGGATGAAAGCTCCAAAACCATTTCATTCCTGGGGACTATCGGCACTACCCTCAAGGTCTTCTTCTGATTCCGCTTCAGGCTGGCCTTCCTCCCCGGCGGCTTCCGCCGCTTCCTCTTCGGCAGCCTCTTTTTCGGCTTTGGCAGCGGCCTGTTCGGTTTCGGTGATGAGCGCAAGGATCTCATCCCGGTTAGTCTCGCTTACCCGTTCATCCGCGGCCAGTTCCCGCAGGACATCCATATCGGAATAGCCGTCGGCAATGGCCGCCCTGAGTTCCGTCAGCCCTTCGGGATTTTCCCCGTCAGCGACAAAAAAGAGCTTTGCGATGGTAAAACGGAGATCTGAACGTTTCGGATCCGTGCTGTCCTGGGGAAGACTGTTGAGGGTTTCCCGGTACTGCTCTATTGCCCGGGCGAAGAAACCGGCCTCTTCCAGAACCTGACCATACTCATAGCTCACCTTGGGATCGGAATTGTTGGCCAGCCACTTGTCATAGTTATCCATAGCCTCGACCTTGTTCTGTTTCCGTTGGGTACGGGCCAGAAGGAGAAGGCTGTCCGCCGAATCCTTGAGGGCAAATTCATAGCGGAAGAGAATCTCCTCGGCTTCAGGATACTTTTTTGAGGCATAGAGAAGCAGCGCGTAGTTGTAACCATCGTCAACGCTTTCGGGAACTATGACAAGGAGCTTCTTGTAGTGGGTCTCCGCCCTGTCAAATTCTTCATTTTTAAGCCTGGCAAAAGCCGCGGCTTTAAGGGCCATCACATTTTGGGGATCTTTTTTTAGAATAGCCTCGAATTTCTTTGCCGCATCCTGGTAACGGCCCAGCTCAAAATCAATGCGTCCCAAATTGTATTCCGAAGCATTCTTTGTCTTGTCTACAAAACGCGCCCGGCTCAGCCATTTTTCCGCTTCCTCCCATTTTCCCAGCTCGAAGTAGGCCATGCCGATACTGTAGTACTCTTCCGCCGAAGCTACGCCTCGGGAAAGGCAGCCCGAAAAGGAAAACAGGACAAACATTATAAGCGGCAGAAAAAACAGCTTCATTTTCTATTATTGAGCACCGTGTCCTCAATCTCCCGGAGTTGGGCGCGGTAGAGGCCTGTGATATTGATCCCGTAATCGGCTATAAGCTGGATGATGTTCCGGGGCTTTTCTTCCCCGTCCTGACCATTGATCCTGTCCCCCGCATCCCCGAGCCCCGGCATGATATAGGCCGCCTCGTTCAAAACCGGATCCATCCAAACCGTATACACCTGACAATTATCCAGGGCACGGACCACCCTCAGGGCCCCCTTCAATGCGGCGATTACATTGAAGAACTGTATGGATCTGGGCTTTATCCCTTCGCCGACAAGGTACTTTACTACAGTTACAAGACTGCCGCCCGTGGCGTTCATGGGATCGGCAAAGATAAGGTCCTTCCCGTCCAGGACTTTGAGATTGAAGAAAGACTTATCCAGATCCAGAATATACTCCATGTCGTTTTCATGCTTCTTTTCATCCCGCTTGATCCTGAAAAGGGCGAAGGGAGTCACATAGCCGTGGGAGGAATACTCCTGAATCTCCTTGCTCATGATCATCGAAGGCAGCAGAGCTCCCCGGAGCATGACGCACATCACCGTATTTTCGATCATGCTGTCAACGTTGGTAATCTTGTGAACGGCAAAATTCTGTACCGGAACGCTTACCGGAGTCTTTACTATGAGATAATTTTTGTTTACACCAGGCTTTCCTCCATAGGCCAGCTTGAAGAGCATTTCATAGGATCTCTGGATATAGTAGACAAATTCCTGGTTTTCGGTGTTCACATCCCGGAGCTTGGCGATAACCTGGGAGGCTTCCGCATGGCTTTCCTGGGGCATGATGAAGGAATAGACCTTCAAACCCGGCTCCTGCCTGCAGATGTCCTGCATGAGAAGCCCCATCTCGTTGTAAAGTGCGATAAGCTTATCTTCTTCATCCCGGGCCTTCTGCCCAAAGGAACCGGCGGCAAGGATCCGGTATGAATCCATGGCCTTGGTATAGAGTTCATTCATCCGGAAAAGATAATCCCGGTCTCCGTCATTCAGGTAACCGTCAAGATCCTCGGCTTTGAGAATAACCTTGCTCATGAGGAAGAGTATATTTTTATAGATGGTTTTCCGCAATATACCGCAGGGAGATTTTTTTATTTTCATTTTGAAGCTATTTTGTATTTTATTTTTTTTCAAAATACTTTATCATAAGGCTGTTCCAAAATGCGGGATTTTTTAATCCGGGGACCCGGCAGGATCATCATTTTGGAACAATCTCATGGTTGTCAAATAAGCTTTGTAAGGGGGGTTTCTTCATGAGAATTACTACACGAGGCCGTTATGCGCTACGGGCGTCCCTGGCCCTTGCAAAAATGAGTAAAAACGGGGAACCTATCTCCATCAACACTCTCTCGGAGGAGGAAAACATTTCTTCCGTGTTTTTGGAGCAAATCTTCTTTAAGCTCAGGAAGGCGGGCATTGTTTCATCAGTCCGGGGACCCGGCGGCGGCTTCTGCTTTGCCCAGCCCCTGGATAAACTCACCGTCAAGGCCATTATGGATGCCGCAGGTGAGGATCTGGAGGTGAGCCTCTGTGAAAAACATGAGGACGAATGCGTCAGAGAGGCAGGCTGCATGGCTCATCAGGTCTGGATAGATGTTACCACCCTTATGAATGACTACCTGCGGAGTATCAGTCTGGCGGACATTCTGGCACGGGGTGTGAAAAAACGGAGTAAAGTACTGGAAAATGTCGCTTCCTAAGTTCTTTAACCAGCGCCCTGCCGGCGATAAAGAGGCCTACCGCAGAATAACCGATGCTTTCCGCAGATACCGCAAGGGAGCCACGGTGGCGGATATAGACGCCGCTACCGCCCTGCCCCTGGAGACAGTCCGGGAATTGGCTCCGCTGGCCGCCGATGAATTTTCAGCCAGGCTTGAAGTAACCGAATCTTCGGAGATCCGCTATTCCTTTCCCCACGGTTTTACCAGCCGTTACCGCGGTTTTGCCGTAAGTTTCAAACGTTTTGCGGAAAAATTCTTCAACGGTTTCAAAATTGCCGCTTCTTTCCTGTTCAAGATCTGGATCATGTTCATGCTGATAGGCTACTTTGCCTTTTTCATGCTTATTGCCCTTGCAAGCCTTGTACTCTCCGCTGCAGGTTCCTCCAATTCCTCAAACCGTTCCCGGAATAGCGGCGGCCTCTACCTTGCTTCGTCGATCTTCAACCTGATCATCCGGCTCTGGTTTTATTCGGAACTGACAAAAAGCGTTGACCGGGCTTTTTATGACGGCTCTTACCGGCAAAAACAGAAACCCAAAGGGAAACCCCTGCACAGAGCGATCTTTTCCTTTGTATTCGGGGATGGAAATCCCTCTGCAAACCGGGAAGAACGGGAACAGAAAGCGGTCATTGCCTATATCCAGGCCAACCGGGGCGTGATCGGCCTGCCGGAATTCATGCTCCTTACCGGGACAAAACCCGATAAGGCCGAAGAGGAGATCATGGCCTACTGTTCCCGTTACGGCGGCAGTCCGGAAGTAACCGAAGGCGGAACCATCGTGTACCGTTTTGACGAACTCCTTAAACGCCAGGATCTGCGGGACAGATCCTTCGGCGGCAGTACTACCCTGCGGCCCCTGGGAATCTTCTCCGGTAACGAAAAGAAGATGAATACCGCCTTTAGCCTGATCAACGGAGTGAATCTCCTCTTTGGCAGCTACTTCTTCTGGAACTCACTTAATACCGGGGCGATCCTTACCCAGGCCCAGTTCCAGGCTTCCTCTTACCTTTACCGCTTCTCCTATGTGCTCCTCTCATCCTTTGTTGCAGATCCCCTCTTCCTGCTTACCTTTGTACTCGGCCTTGTGCCCATAGTCTTTTCCTTCCTTTTCTGGCTCATTCCAGCCCTGCGCTATCTGGGGCTCCGCAGGGACAACGAAGAGATAAAAATGGAAAACCTCCGCCGTCTGGCTTACAGCCGAATCTGGGAACAGGGCAAGGGTATAAAAGAAAGCGACATTGAGGCGCCTTCCGCGGGCTGCAAACCCAAACAATTCTCCAAAGCCAGGGAAAAAATCATGAAGGAGATGGGCGCCTATTCCATGCCCGAAATCAGCGTGGAAGGAAAGGATGCGGTCTACAGCTTTCCGGATTTGGTGCGCGAAAAGGAAGAACTGGAAAAATACCGTTCCGCACTGCCTGCCCGGGCGCCGGATCTGGGAAAAACCATATTCGACACGGAGAATTAGGAACTGCGCAGATCCTTAGGGGAAGAGAAACCGTTCCGTATTCTGCACAATGCTTTCAAATTCCATAAAACATGTTCTTGTTTCAGGCAGTGATCTGAGGAAATGTTCACCGTAACGTTTCCTGAGCAGTCTTCCGTCCAGTACCGCTATCACTCCCCTGTCGCTGGAACGGCGCATGAGCCTGCCGAAACCCTGTTTGAACTTCATCACCGATTCGGGAAGGGAAAGTTCCATAAAAGCATTTCCACCGTATTTTTCTACCGCCTCCCGCCGGGCTTCAAATACCGGATCTTTTGGGGTTCTGAAGGGGAGACGGCAGAGAATCACGAGACGCAGGGTATCCCCCGGCGCATCAACTCCTTCCCAGAAACTGTCGGTAGCAAAGAGAACGCTGGCCCGGTCTTCCAGAAAGACAGCCAGCAGACGTGCCCGGTCATCGTCTCCCTGTTTGAGGCAGCGAATACCCTGACGCTGCAGTTCCGGCTGAGCCGCATTGTAGGCGCTTTTAAGGGACAGATAAGAGGTAAAGAGAATCAGAGCCGAACCTCCGGCGGCCAGGGTCAGGGTAAGGGCCGCATAATCAACAAATTCCTGGTAGGAGGCTTCGTCGGGCAGGGGTGCATCGGTGGGAACCGCCAGAAGCACGCTTTTGGAATACGGAAAGGGTGAAGGGAAGATACCCATCATGGTTTCCCGTTCCGGGTTGAGGGCGGCGCCGTTTCTCCCTGCCCAATAGTTAAAGGAACCTGAAACCGTAAGCGTGGCGGAAGTGCAGATAACCGTCTTGTTTGGCCTGAAGAGGGCTTCGTCAAGACCGGGAGCCACATCCACCGGAGTTTCGCTGAATATCGTCCATGCATCCGCTCCCGTTCCCCTCTTCTCTATCCAGAGCACCTCCTGTTCTCGTTCCCGGTATTCGACAAAGGCGAGACAGATACTCCCCACGGTCTCAAGACGCCTCAGTATGGATTTTGTCTCCCAGACAGCAGGATCATCCTGGTCATTTTCGTGTATGTTTTCCAGCATCTCCCTGATCCGTGCGGC
Organism: Treponema sp.; assembly: GCA_031258115.1. GTDB lineage: Bacteria > Spirochaetota > Spirochaetia > Treponematales > Breznakiellaceae > JAIRNJ01. The sequence continues at coordinate 6,960 of JAIRNJ010000038.1, forward strand.
CAGAAGATCTATCTTTTTACGGAGACCGATCAGGGGAGAGGCAAGAGAAAAGGCGCCCTCTTCGCTGCGCGGGCAGAGACGGAATACACCCTCTTCACCACAGAGGGCCAGAGCAAGCTGATCCAGTACATCCATGGCGTCCCGGATTCCTTCCATTGCTGCGGCCGCCTCATCAAGACCATGCGGCGAAGCTTCCGGCACACCTTCGCCTCCCTTAGTGCCGCAAATATCCGCCAGCCTGAGAAGCAAACCGGAACGTTTTGCCCTGCGTCTGCGGTAAAGCCTTCCCAACTGCCTGGCCAGACCCAGACGGCTGAAAGATTTTGAAAAGAAATCCGTGGCTGCCCCTTCCATGGTATGAGCCTCGTCTATAATCACCCGTCTGTAGGGCGGCAGTACCACCGTTGCATCGTAACCGGCCCCCTCATGCCTGGCCGCAAGATCTGCAAAGAGAAGGTGATGATTCACCACAATAAGCTTGGCGTCGGCAGCCTCCTTGCGAAGGGCAAGGACAAAACAGCGTTCCCTTTCGGGACAGCGGAGACCCATGCACATATCCGCCTCCGAACATATCCGTGACCAGATCCCCTCCTGGGGTAAAAAGGAAAGATCGGAACGGCTGCCTGATTTTGTAGTCTCCGCCCAGGCCGTAATACGCCGCAGCTCTTCATATTCTTCCTCATCAAGCAATGGTTCCATGAGGGCATCCGTCAAGCGGCGGCGGCAGAGATAGTTGCCCCGGCCCTTCATCAGTACGGCCTTGATCTGTTTCCGTTCCGCCGGAGAAAGGGCGGACAAAACCAGGGGAATGTCCTTATCGAAAAGCTGCTGCTGCAGAGTGATGGTGGCTGTAGAAACGATGATCCGCTCCCCATTGTCCAGTGCATAACGGACCGAGGGAAGAAGGTATGCAAAACTCTTGCCCACTCCGGTTCCCGCCTCCGCCGCGGCAACGGCATTCCCGTTAAAGGCCTTAACAATGAGCTTCATCAGGTTCAACTGAGATTCCCGGATCTCGTAGGCGGGAAGTCTTTTCGCAACCGCTCCCCCCGGCTCCAGCGCCCGGATGATCCTGCCGGCCTCCAGGGCCTTGTACTGCCGCCGCCTGACAGGTTCGGCCACCACATAGACTTTTTCCACAGCGTTATCGGTTATGTAGGCCCCCAGCCCCGCCTCCCCCGCCCTGCCGGAAATGACAAGATCATTGTCGCTGGGAGTGAGAAACCCGGAAGGATGATTGTGGATAAACACGTCCGGAAGAGAGCCCGGATCGTCCATTTCCGCGTTTTTAAGGAGGGCGGGAACGGAAGTTTCATTCCCCCGTGCAAGGATCTTTATCCGGCTTACCAAGCCCCCTTCATCCATCCAGCCGGCGGCAAAGACCTCATTCCCTCCGGCATCTTCAATTGCCTCCCTGAGTCTTTCGATACAATTCCCGCCAAACCGTTCCGCTGCCCGCATACACAAGCCGCCTCCTGGCGGCGCCGTACTATCAATTTCCTTACACTCGTGGCCCGAAGGGACACGGCATTTGAAGAATACAATGGAAGAGCCTCAAGGGTGAAGCGTCTTCGCAATGTGTTCCATTGACATGAAAACCAGTCCCGCATATAGTTTATTGATACCATGAGAGACTAGCTCATCTGGATAGAGCGTCAGCCTCCGGAGCTGAAGGTGGTGGGTTCGAGTCCCGCGTCTCTCATAAATTGAGATACTGCCGTTAAAATTTATATGTTGCCCCATAAACGTAGCTATGACTCCCAAAGGCGGGACTCGAAAGGTTTAGCCCGCCGACCAAGGGGAG
>JAIRNJ010000041.1 GCA_031258115.1 Treponema sp.
CTGTCCACAAAGTAACCGACTTTGTGGACAGACACTAAATAATATTTAGATGTCCCAAAAAATCATACACAGGAGGGATAGCGGTATGGATAAACGTACAAGGGTATTAAACGCCATGGACAAAAAAGAGGTTGATCATGTGCCCGCAGGATTTTGGTTTCACTTTGCCGGGGAGGAGGCTGCCGGGGAGGCCTGCGTTCAAGCTCATCTGAAATATTACCGTGATATTGACGCGGACTTTATTAAGGTTATGTGTGATGGCTACTTTCCGTATCCAATAACCACGAAAATTGAAAAGGCCGCGGATTGGCGCAGCCTTAAACCCCTGGGGAAAGATCATCCTTTTATCCGGGAGCAGGTCTGGCGTGCCAGGAGAATCAAAGAAGAAGTAAAAGACGAATGTTGCGTTTTTTATAATGTCTTTGCCCCCTTTTCTTCCATCCGGTTTGGTGCGGGAGAGGAATTGGTAATGAGGCATATCCGCGAGGACCCGGAAGCGGTTATCCATGCCCTTGACGTGATAGCTCAGGATAACGCTGTTTTGGCGGAACTTATAATCCGGGAGGCAAAAAATGACGGAATTTATTATTGTGTTCAGGGGGCCGAATTAGACCGGTTTTCTTACCAGGAATACCGTGAAATGATTACCCCCGGCGATCTTTATGTCCTGAACCACGCGAATAAAATTTCGGAAAATAATATTCTGCACATGTGCGGATGGGCAGGGGTAAAAAACAGGATTGAAAACTGGAAAGACTATCCGGCCAAGGTGATTAACTGGGCGGTCCATGTGGAGGACATAAGTCTTGAGGAAGGCCGGGAGTACTTCGGTGGAAAAACGGTACTTGGCGGTTTCCAGAACACACGTCCGGGTGTATTGTTTTATGGGACAGAAGAAGAAGTACGGCGGTTTACCAGGGAAATCATATTCCGGTTTGGAAAAAGGGGACTTATCATCGGCGCCGATTGTACAATACCAAACGAAGTGGATTACAACCGGTTCAGGTGGATTGTAAAAGAATCCCGCAACATATAAAATAGTCATACCCCGTTCGTTCTACGGCGGGGTTGGCTGGTTTTGATCTAAGGATCTGCGCAGAAATAACATGACCGTTTGGTCATGTTATTTCCTTATTGCGCAAGCAATTAGAATAAAATGCAGGGCATTTTATTCTTGCGCAGTTCCTAATCATGGGAGAAGTGAATGGGAATAGAGGCCGCTAGTACCATTATATCTATAAATAATCCGGTTACCCTGACCGACAAAATATATGATTCTATTCTTAGAATGGTAACGGAGTACCCGGAAGAAAATGGTATCCTGACTGAAAGGTATCTAATCTCACAGTTCGGGAGCAGCAAGGCTCCGGTTCGTGAAGCGTTGATCCGCCTGTGTAATGAGCGAATCCTAAAGAGTATTCCCCGCTTTGGATATGCCGTATTGAGGCTGAGTGAACAGGATGTAATCAATATCATTCAATTCAGGCTTATCAACGAGCTGGGCGCGGCCAAAGAATATATGTATAAGGTTACTGAAATTGATTTAGAACCCCTGCAAACTTATCTGGTAAATCTCCGGAAGAATCCACCCAGGGATGTGTGGGGCATTTGGGATGAGAATCTCAAATATCATACCATGTTGATCTCTCTTACTAAAAATGATTTACTGGTAAGGAATTTAACTGACAGTATGCGGACTCTTGGAAGATACTATGCCCAGTATTATTCACGCGAACAGTACAGAAATCAGTTTGTATTTGAGTCCAATCCGCACCGTTTAATCCTGGAATCACTTGCGGAAAAAGATTATGATCAATTTTTAAGAAGACTACGCGAAGATATCAAGGATGGAGAACGGATTTATAAATTTAATCCGGAATGATGCCATGGCATAGGGTATTCCATACTATGGACAAAAGGATGTTTTGGGGGAAGAAGTGAAAGAAAGTACTGCCGATGAAAACGATGAAAGATCTTTCTTGAGTCTCTTTCAGGAAGAATTGGTCACTGCCATGGGCTGTACCGAACCTGCCGCCGTGGCTTTGGCCGGCGCGGCGGCCAGGGAATCTCTGGGCGCTTTACCTGAGATGATACTTATCCGCGCAAGCCGGGATATTATAAAAAATACCATGAATGTAGGTATTCCTAACACTCCGCTTAAAGGAATTACTGCCGCCGCGGCTCTCGGGATAATCATAGGAAGCCCTGCCGGCGGTTTGAATATTCTTTCCACTCTTAGTGAAGCGCAGGAATCAGCCGCCGCCCAATTAACCCGTTCCGGTACGATACAACTGGAACTTGCCAAGGATGTGCCGTCGGTTTTTATCGAGATTCGTCTTGAAAAGGGACGCAGGACCATTACCGCCCGTATTGTGGACAAACATGACAGGGTAGAGATTTTTGATAACAATAAAGAAATGGTGTCAAATCATATCAAATTGGCGGATAGGGCCGATCTTTTGATGCCGGAAAAAATCTTCGCCTTTGTTAATGCCGTCAAGTTTGAAAAAATAGAATTTTTGATAGACGCGGCGGAAATCAATCTTAATTTGGCTGAACATTCCGCCAGTGTCGGTTATGGCATTAAAGTTGGAAAGACTATGTTAAGTGACGGCTATAATGAAAAAGAGCTTTTCCATTTAGGGGCAAGTCTTGCCGCAGCCGCCTCGGATGCGCGTATGGCGGGCTGCTCAAAGCCGGTAATCATCAACTCGGGAAGCGGCAATCAGGGAATCACTGTTTCCGTTCCGGTACTTATTTTGGCCCGCGGCCTGGGAAAGGGCCGGGACGAAACCGCCCGCGCCCTTTGTCTTTCACAGCTTATCGCGTTAATGTTAACCGAACGAAAGGACCGGCTCTCCGCCCTGTGCGGGGTTTTTACCGCCGCCGTTGGTACCGGGGCGGGGTTTGTGCGAATTATGGGGGGCAATGATCAGGTAGTGATATGCTGTATCAAGAATATGATTGGTAATCTGATGGGAATGATTTGTGACGGGGCCAAGGGAAGCTGCGCCCTCAAAATATATACCTGTGTAAAGGCCGCCGAATTAAGCGCCCGGCTTGCCATGGCGGGTAATTCAATTCCGGACTCCGAGGGTATTCTTGCTAACAGGCTGGAGGATACCTTGAATATCGTTGAAAAAATATCCTGTCAGGGTATGATCCCGTTGGATGAAACTATCCTGGAAATAATGCTGGAAAAAGAAAACAGGTCTTCGTAAGATGTCAATTGACATTTTGAAAAAGCCCTACATAATAGACCAATGACCGGTTTTATGCGTCTCAAGGACGGTGAAGTTGAAGTGGATGTCAAGGCGCTTCCCGGATCATCAAAAACCTGCTTTGCCGGAATCAAAGACGGAAGACTCCGGGTAAAAATCGCCGCAGCGCCGGAAGACGGCAAGGCCAACGCGGAACTCATCGCCTTTACCGCCGCGGCCCTGGGCTGCGCCAAACGGGAAGTCCGTCTGCTCCGCGGGGAAAAATCCCGGCTTAAAACCATTGTTTTCCCATTGGCGTACAGGGAAACTTTTGATAAAATTCTAAAAGAAGAGGCTTTTTCAAAACCTCAGCTTTGAAAGAGAGCCTCCGGTTTTGGAACCTAAAATTTGACGGTGAAGGAGTTTTTATGAAGAAAATCGGCGTTATTCTCTGTCTATTGATTCTTGCCGCAGGGCCGGCCTTTGCGGCGGACCCCGCGGAAGGCTACTGGCTTTCCATTGATGACAAATCCGGGCAGGTAACGGCAGGCTGGGAAATCTATGTAAGCGGGGGTAAGCTCCAGGGAAAGATCCTCTCGGCAGTGGGCGCCAAACAGAGCGATCTTGCCGTCAAGTGCAAGGACAGTTACAAAGAATTCCCCCTCTCCGGCAAGGTGAGCCAGATGCCCATTCTGGGCACCCCCTGGATCTTCGCCCTCTCCCCGGACAAGGCGCCCGGCTCATGGGTTTCAGGCTATGTCATCGATCCTTCCAAGGGTGAAGTCTATACAAGCAGGATCACATTCCATGCGGCCGACGGCAAAACCTACAAAGCCGATACCCTGGAGATGCGCGGTTCAATCGGCCCCTTCGGCAAAAGCCAGTACTGGCAGAAGACCACCAGGGAACAGGCGGCGGCCCTCAAATGAGCTTGTTCCGAAACCCGCTAGCTTCTGAATAAGTTCATCCATACAAGGAAAAAAAATGTCCGCAAAAATTGCCATGAAGAATCCCCTGGTCGAGATTGACGGGGACGAGATGACACGGGTGCTCTGGGCTCTGGTCAAGGAAAAACTCATCAGTCCCTTTGTGGATCTCAAAACGGAATACTACGATCTGGGGCTGGAAAACCGGGATGCCACCAACGATGAGGTAACCGCGGAATCCGCCAGGGCCATACTCCGTCACGGAGTGGGCGTCAAATGCGCCACCATCACCAGCAATGCGGCCCGCAGGGAAGAATACGCACTGAAGGCGCTATACCCCAGCCCTAACGCCACCATAAGGGCGATTCTTGACGGCACGGTGTTCCGCAAGCCCATTGCGGCGGCGGGAATCGGGGCCTCGGTGTCAAGCTGGAAGAAACCCATTGTCATCGGCCGTCACGCATACGGGGACCTGTACAAGGCCGCGGAAATGCTTATTCCCGGCCCGGGAAAGGTGGAACTGGTCTACAGCCCTGCGGAAGGCGGAAAGGAACGGCGAATCACCGTAGCGGACATGAAGGGCGCGGGAATCGTGCAGGGCATGCATAACCTGGATGAATCGATCCGCAGCTTTTCCCGCTCCTGTTTCCTCTATGCCCTTTCGGAAAAAATCCCCCTCTGGTTTGCGACCAAGGATACCATATCAAAAATATACGACGGCCGCTTCAAGGAGATCTTTGAGGAGGTTTACAAAAAAGAATTTAAGGAAAAGTGTGAAAGGGCCGGAATCAGCTACTTCTATACGCTCATCGATGATGCGGTAGCCAGGGTAATCAAGGGTGAAGGGGGCTTCCTCTGGGCCTGCAAGAACTACGACGGAGACGTGATGAGCGACATGATTGCCAGCGCCTGCGGGAGTCTTGCCATGATGACAAGCGTGCTCTATTCACCCTTGGGTGCGGTAGAGTACGAAGCCGCCCACGGCACGGTACAGCAGCATTACTACCGCTGGCAAAAAGGTGAAAAAACAAGCACCAACCCTGTAGCCTTAATCTTCGCATGGACAGGAGCTCTGGCAAAACGGGCCGAACTCGACGGCATTCCCTGCCTCGGCTCCTTTGCCCGCAGGCTCGAAAAGGCAAGCCTTGACACCATCGAAGCGGGGGAGATGACAGGCGATCTTGCCCGGCTTGCCGTCCCGGCTCCCGCCCGGGCCCTTGACTCCTGGGAATTTGTGGAAGCAATCAGCAAAAGAATGATGCATTAGGGCAGCGCCGGTATTAATTGCCGTATCCTGTTTTTCGCTTCCCCTTACTCTTCCGCTTCGCTTTCCTCCACGACAAATTCCTCTTCCTCTCCGGACCGTTCGACTGCGGCGGCCTCTTCGAGGCGGCGTTTTTCGAGGATTTCCTTCATGTACTCATCAAGATCCTGGCTGTCTTCGTCAAAAAGCTTCACATTCCGGTAACGTTTCATCCCTGTTCCCGCGGGTATCGGGTGCCCGATGATGATGTTTTCCTTGAGGCCCCTGAGGTTGTCTGTTGCGCCGGCAATGGCTGCATTGGTAAGTACCCTGGTGGTTTCCTGGAAGCTTGCCGCCGAGAGGAAGGAATCAATGTTCAGCGAAGCCTTGGTGATACCCTGGAACATGGGCTTTGCCACGGCGGCCTGGCCTCCTTCGGCCATAACCCGGCTGTTCTCTTCGTGGAACTTGTACTTGTCTACCATGTCGCCATAGATGAAGGAGGTATCTCCAACCGCCACAATCTCTACTTTCCGCATCATCTGGCGGATAATAACGCCGATGTGTTTATCGTTAATGGAAACGCCCTGGAGCCGGTAAACCTGCTGTATCTCGTCCATCAGGTAGCGCTGCAGGGTTGATTCTCCCAGTATGTGGAGTATGTCATGGGGATTGGCGGAACCATTGCAGAGGGGCTCTCCCGCATCAACAATGTCTCCGTCCCGGATGAGAAGCCGTTTGGACATGGGAACAAGATGCTTGTATTCCTTGCCGAAGCTGTCCTCAATAACCACAACCCGTTTGCCCTTAATCGTGCCCCGGAAATACACCTTCCCGGAAACCAGCGCAAGCACTGCGGGGAGTTTTGGTTTGCGGGCTTCAAAAAGCTCGGAAACACGGGGAAGACCGGAGGTAATATCACTGGCCTTGGCGCTTTCCTTGAGGGTTTTGGCGATGGTACGTCCCGCCTGTATCTTTTCGTCCTCATCCACCTGTATATAGGCGCCGCTGGGGAGGAAATAACTGGCAACTTCAACACCTTCTTCGTCAACAATGAATATGCGGGGCTGTTTGCTTTCAAGCTGGAAATCGGTAATCCGTTTTTCCGTATTGCCTGTCTCTTCGTCCAGTTCCTCTTTCATGGTGGTGCCGGGGATAATGTCTTCAAACTTTACGAAACCGGAAGCTTCGGCGATGATAGGATCGCTAAAGGGATCAAATGTGGCAATGGTTTTTTCCGCCTTCACCATGTCGCCCTGCTTTACCAGGAACTCAGAACCGTTACGAATCTCGATCTTCTGATCCTGCCCGATAAGGTAAAGGCGTTTGCCTTCTTCGGTGTCCGTGACCAATACAAAGGCGTGTTCGGGGGAGGGAATCTCCTCCTTGCCCCGTTTAATCACCGGAGCGCCCCGGTTGACCCGCATGCCGCTTTCCACAAGGACATGATCCCTGGCTTCCAGGGCGAATTCCTTCATGACCCGGTTCACTATGGCGTGGCCTTTACGGGTAAAGAGCCAGTGTCCGCTGGACAATTCCACATGGACGCCTTCAACGCTCTTTATGATCACAGGATACTTAAGGAAGGTACGGTTTTCTTCGCTCAACTTGGTGGCGGCCCCTCCTATATGGAAGGTACGCATAGTAAGCTGGGTACCGGGCTGCCCGATGGACTGGGCGGCAATAGTTCCCACCGCTTCGCCTATATCAACGGTACGGTTGGTCGCAAGGTTGCGGCCATAGCATTTGCGGCAGACTCCGTGTTCCGCCTCGCAGGTAAGCACGGTTCTGATCCGTACCGACTCAATACCCGCGTCTTCAATCTGCCTGGCAATCTCCTCGGTAATCTCCTCATTAACTTCGATGATCAGTTCCTTGGTTATGGGGTGCTTTACCTGTTCCAGGGTATAGCGGCCTACAATCCGTTCGGAGAGCCGCTCAATAATATCCTCGCCGTCCTTAATTGCCGAATATTCAATCCCGTTAATTGTACCGCAGTCCTCCTCGTTGACGACCACATCCTGGGCAATGTCCACCAGACGGCGGGTCAGGTAACCTGCCTCGGCGGTTTTAAGAGCCGTATCGGCAAGACCCTTGCGGGCACCGTTTGTGGAGATAAAGAATTCGATAACGCTAAGACCCTCTTTGAAGTTTGAGCGGATCGGCAATTCGATAAGGTCGCCGGAAGGCTTTGCCATAAGGCCGCGCATACCGGCAAGCTGCCGGATCTGGTTGCGGCTTCCGCGGGCGCCTGAGTTAGCCATCATATAAACTGAGTTAAAGCCGTCCCGGTCCGTTTCCAGTGTCTTCATCATGATATTGGTAAGGTCTTCGTTGGTCTTCGACCATACGTCAATAACTTTGTTGTAACGTTCTTCCTGGGTGATATGTCCCGAACGGTACTGCTTCTGGATGTTTTCGACTTCCCTGTTGGCCTTGTCGATCATCTCGCCCTTTTCCCTGGGTACCACGATGTCATCCACGCCGATGGTAGCGCCGAAAACGGTTGCGTACTTGTAGCCGGTTGCCTTGATCACATCGAGCATCTTGACCGTAATCCAGGAACCTTTGACCGCAAAGACATGCTCAATCAGGGCGCGTAGTTCCTTGTCTTTAAGTTCATAGTTGATAAAAGGAATCTCGGGAGGAAGCTCTTCGTTAAAGACGAGCCTTCCGGCAGTCGTTTCGATGTAGCCGTCCTTGTCCGTCTTTGCCTCGTGGCCAACCTTGTCCCAGATGGGCATTTTGGAAACCTTTACCTTGATAAGGGCCTCCCAGTCCAGCACGGGAACACCGTTGGCATCCTTGGTTTCCACCGCCAACTGAATCTCATCGGCGGAGGTATAACGCCGTCCGGTACCTTTGGCGCCGGCCTTAATTCTGGTAAGGAAGTTGATCCCCAGAACCATGTCATGGGAGGGGAACACGATGGTTTTGCCGTTCGCCGGGTTAAGCAGATTCCGGGCGGAAAGCATCAGAGTCCAGCACTCCATCTGGGCCGCCTGGGTAAGAGGCACATGGACTGCCATCTGATCTCCGTCGAAGTCCGCATTGAAGGCATGGCACACGAGAGGGTGGAGCTTAATCGCCTTGCCTTCTACCAATACCGGTTCAAAGGCCTGAATACCCAGCCGGTGCAGGGTAGGCGCACGGTTAAGCAGTACCGGATGCTCCTTTACCACTTCATCAAGGATTGCATAGACTTCCGGGGTTTCCTGCTCTACAAAGATCTTGGCCTTCTTGATATTGTAGACCACATCCTTGTCCACCAGTTTCTTCATTATAAAAGGCTTAAAGAGTTCCAGGGCCATCTTGGTGGGAAGCCCGCACTGCCACATCTTGAGATCCGGCCCCACGGTAATAACCGAGCGGCCCGAATAGTCAACACGTTTACCCAGGAGATTCTGCCGGAAGCGTCCCTGCTTTCCCTTCAGCATATCGCTGATAGACTTGAGGGGCCGGTTGGAAGCGCCCTTGACCACGCGTTTCTTCTTGGAATTGTCAAAAAGGGCGTCCACTGCCTCCTGAAGCATCCGTTTTTCGTTACGTATAATGATATCGGGCGCATTGAGGGCCTGGAGCCGCTTAAGGCGGTTATTCCGGTTGATAACCCGGCGGTACAGATCGTTAAGATCGCTCGTGGCAAAGCGGCCGCCGTCAAGCTGCACCATGGGCCTCAGTTCCGGCGGAATTACGGGGATCACGTCGAGGATCATCCAGGAAGGCTTGTTGTTGGATGCGCGGAAATTTTCCACAATATCGATCCGCTTCAAAAGCCTTTTATCGCTCTTCATTCCCTTGACGATCATCTTCCGCCTGAGTTCCGCGGCCATTTGATCGAGGTCAATGTTTTCAAGCAGAATCCGGACGGATTCAGCCCCCATACCGGCCTGGAACTGACCGCCGTAACGCTCCTGGGCTTCGTAGTATTCCTCTTCGGAAAGAAGCTGCATCTTTTTAAGATCCGTGTCACCCGGATCTATGACCACATACTTTTCATAGTAGAGTACGGACCGAAGGGCGGTAAGGGGCATATCAAGGAGAAGCCCCATGCGGCTGGGCACAGAGCGGTAGTACCAGATATGGGAAACCGGGGCGGCAAGTTCTATATGGCCCATCCGTTCCCGGCGGACTTTGAAGTGGGTTACTTCCACCCCGCAGCGGTCGCAGATAACGCCCTTGTAGCGGATCGACTTAAACTTTCCGCAGTAGCACTCCCATTCCTTGGTTGTACCGAAGATCCGCTCGCAGAAGAGGCCGTCCTTCTCCGGCCGGAGAGTCCTGTAGTTAATGGTTTCCGGTTTTTTCACTTCACCGTAAGACCAGGCCCGAATCGTTTCCGGCGAGGCCAGCTTTATCATTATCGAATCGAAATCCTGTATATCCCGCACTTCTCACTCCTTAAAAGTTCGAGCCTGACTTTGCGATCAGTTCTTCGTCACGCTCGGTAAGGGGGATCTGTTTCCCTTTGGCATCTTTGATGGTGAGATCCAGGGCAAGACCGCGGAGTTCCTGCACAAGGACGTTAAAAGATTCGGGGATACCGGCCGTAGCGGAAGGCTCTCCCTTGACAATCGCTTCATAGATCTTTGAGCGGCCCGTCATGTCGTCGCTCTTTATCGTCAATAATTCCTGCAGGGTATTGGCGGCGCCATAGGCTTCCAGCGCCCAGACTTCCATCTCCCCGAGCCGCTGACCGCCGAACTGGGCCTTGCCTCCCAGCGGCTGCTGGGTTACCAGGCTGTAGGGCCCTGTGGAACGGGCATGCATCTTGTCATCCACCAGATGGTGAAGCTTGAGGAAGTAAATCACGCCGCAGAAAACCTGGTTCACGAAAGGTTCACCTGTCCGGCCGTCCCGGAGAACCGTCTTGCTGGTAACGGGGAGACCCGCTTCCTTGAGCTTGTCTTCAATCTGCTCCGTGGAAGGAGACTGGAACACCGGGGCGGAATACCATTCATCCAGGGTAGAAGCCGCCCAGCCCAGTTCCGTTTCCAGAAGCTGCCCGATATTCATACGGGAGGGTACGCCCAGCGGCGTAAGGCAGAGATCGAGGGGAGTACCGTCTTCCATGTAGGGCATATCCTCTTCCGGAAGAATGCGGGCAACAACACCCTTGTTGCCGTGACGGCCCGCCATCTTGTCCCCCTCGCGGAGCTTCCGCTTGGTTGCGATGAGGACTTTTACCACCTCATCTACCCCGGGATTAAGATCATCCCCGCTCCCGCGGCTGAGCCGTTGAATATCTATCACCGTACCTTCGATGCCGTGAGGTACCCGAAGGCTTGTATCCCGCACTTCCTTGGCCTTTTCACCGAATATCGAATTGAGCAGCTTGAATTCCGGAGTAGTCTCCGTTTCGCTTTTGGGCGTTACCTTGCCTACCAGAATGTCGCCTGAACGGACTTTGGCGCCTACCCGGATAATGCCTTCCGCATCCAGATTATCAAGACTCTTTTCGGAGGTATTGGGAATATCGTGCGTTATCTTTTCGGGCCCCAGCTTGGTTTCCCTCACTTCGGTAAGGAATTCTTTGATGTGGATCGATGTAAACATATCATCCTTAACCACACGCTGGGAGATGAGGATCGAGTCTTCGTAGTTATAGCCGTTCCAGGGCATAAAACCCACAAGAATGTTCCTGCCCAGGGCAAGTTCACCGTTCCTCGTGGCAGGCCCGTCCGCAATCACCTGCCCGGCAGCGACCTTCTCTCCCAGTTTGACAATAGGCCGCTGGTTGTAACAGGTATCCTGATTTGTCCGCTGGTATTTAACCAGACGGTATACATCGTTGCCCCCGGAGTCTACTGCCGCCTGACTGGAAGGTTTGGCGGGGCCGGAATGTTCCGGCCTGATAACCACTTCCTGACTGGTTACCCGGATCACGTCTCCCCCCCGGCGGGCCTTAACAAGAACACCCGAATCATAGGCGCACTTGCCTTCCATACCTGTCCCCACACGGGGAGCATCGGGGAATACCAGCGGCACCGCCTGACGCTGCATGTTGGAACCCATAAGGGCACGGTTGGCGTCGTCGTGCTCCAGAAAGGGAATAAGCGAAGCGGACACGGAAATGATCTGCTTGGGCGACACGTCCATGTACTGAATGTCTTCCGGAGAACGGGTAGTATAGTCCCCCTGACGGCGGCAGGAGATCTGATCATCCGCAAAAGAACCGTTGCTGTTGAGCCTGGCGGAAGCCTGGGCGATAAAGTAACGATCTTCATCCATGGCGGAAAGGTATTCAATATCCGTGGTAGCAACACCCTTGTCTACCTTGCGGTAGGGAGTTTCCAGAAAACCGTATTCGTTGACCCTGGTATAGTTTGACAGAGAGACAATAAGCCCGATGTTCGGGCCTTCCGGCGTCTCGATGGGGCACATACGCCCGTAATGCGTATAGTGAACATCCCGCACTTCAAAACCTGCACGATCCCTGGAAAGACCGCCGGGCCCCAGCGCATTGAGCCTCCGCTTATGGGTCAATTCGGCAAGAGGATTCACCTGATCCATAAACTGGGAAAGCTGACTTGAGCCGAAAAATTCCTTTGTAGCGGCCACCAGGGGTTTTATGGAAATAAGATCCTGCGGCTTGATCGTATCGGTTTCCTTAAGACTCATCCGCTCCTTGGCAACCCGTTCCATGCGGCTAAAGGCTGTCTTCATCGAATTCGCCATCAGTTCGCCGACAGAGCGTACCCGCCTGTTCCCCAGGTGATCGATATCATCAATATTTTCATCCCCCGCATAAACCTTGATAAGAAACTTCATGGTAGCGATAATGTCAGGCTTTGTGAGGATAAACTCTTCTTTTTTTGCGTTCTTTTCGGGATTCTTCTTTTCGGTATCACTCGTGTTTTCAAACTGAAACTTTTTGTCAAGCTTGTAGCGGCCCACCCGGCCCAGATCGTAACGCCGGGATGTAAAGAACATGCCGTTAAGATCCTTTTCCGCAGCGTCGAAGGTAATCGACTCGCCGGGCATAAGAACCGTATACACCGCGGCAAGAGCCTCCTCCCGGGAAGGTTCATCCCGGCTGGGATCTTCCTTGACAAACTTTATCTCCTCCCGTTCAAAACAGTTAAGGAGCATGTCGGATCTGAGGGAATCCTTGGCATCAAAATCGATAATCTCTATGGAGGAAATACTGTTGGAAAGAAGTTCATCCACATTGTGCGGGTAGAGCTTCTCGCCTGCCCGGTAGAGCTTCTTTTTTATCTCTTCTCCCTCCGCTCCGCTGTTGATCCAGACAGGAGCGGCCAATACCCTGCCGGAGATAAATTCCCTGGTTTCCCGGTCATCCCGGACTTCCATGACTTCGGTGAGATAAAAGGCCTTGATTATATCTTCCCGGCTTTCATAACCCAGGGCACGGAGAAATATAGTCCCCAGGATACGTTTCTTCCGGTCGATTTTGGCATAGATAAGTTCTTTTTTTTGATCGATTTCAAATTCCAGCCAGGAACCGCGGTAGGGAATGATCCGGGAAGAATAGATCCCCTTTTCATGGCTAAAGATAACTCCCGGTGAACGGTGAATCTGGGAAACAACTACCCGTTCCGCCCCATTGATGATAAAAGTGCCCCGCTCGGTCATGATGGGAATATCCCCCATGTAGATATCCTTCTGGCGGATTTCACCTGTCTGTTTAAAGATCAGGTTTACACGGGCTTTGAGAGACACCGCATAGGTAAGACCCTTCTGTTTGCACTCCTGTTCGGTAAACTTGATGTTATCCTCATCAAGAGAGTAATACTCGTACTCCAGAACCATGTCTCCGTTGAGACTTTCTATGGGGAATGTCGTCTTAAAGACCTCTTCCAGACCCTGGAAATTAGGCTTTTCGCCTTTGGCAATTTTTTCCCGCTGCAGGAAGCGTTCATAAGAACTGAGTTGGATATCGATAAGATTGGGCAGATCCATTACGTCATTAATATTCTTACCGATATACGTCCGTTTCGTTGCAGCTTTGATTTTCGCCATCCCTTAACCCCCGCTAATTGAACAATAGAGGGGGCAAATCCTGCCCACCCCTGCATTTGCACAGCACATACAAAACAATGAAGAACCCGGGAACCTGCTCCCGGGTTCTCCATCGTTACTGTACTTCTACCGTACCCCCGGCAGCAGTAACCTGATCCTTGATCTTGGCAGCCTCGTCCTTGGAAATATTTTCCTTGAGAGGCTTGGGTGCCCCTTCAACTAATTCCTTGGCTTCCTTGAGACCCAGGCCGGTAACCGCCCGTACTTCTTTGATAACGGCAATCTTTTTGGTGTCATCAAAGGCCTTGAGGACTACGGTGAATTCCGTCTTCTCCTCGGCAGCCTCAGCGCCCGCAGCAGCGCCGGGAGCCGCAACAGCGGCAACCGCCACAGGAGCAGCGGCGGACACACCGAATTTTTCTTCCATCATTTTTACCAGTTCGGAAACCTCCAGAACGGTCATGGAAGCAATTGCCTCTAAAATTTCTTCTTTTGTAGCTGCCATATTATCTTCTCCTTAAATCGTTTACGCGCCTCATACAAGGCACGCCCGGGCGAACCCGGTTTATTACAGCCCGACAGGACGACAGCAGCGAAGCCTGACAGACAAAAAACACAGAACCCCTAAAGCGCCTCCGCCCGCCAATGAGGGCCGGCGCCGTTTTAATGGCGCTAACCGTTCTTTTCCCCCGCCGCCTTGATGGTACGCAACAGCCGTGCGGGAACATCGTTGAGAGCCGCGACAAGATTCCGGACAGAACCATTCATCGCCGACATAAGCATGGAGATCAATTCCAGCTTGCCGGGCAGCCTGCTAAAGGCCTCGGTCTGGGCGGCATCGTATATCGAGTCTCCAACCAGGGCTCCTTTCACATGCAACGCGGGGGCCTCCCTGGTAAAATCCAAAAGGATCTTGGCCACCTCGTTGGAATCCCTGGGGGCAACGGCCACGGCAGTAGGCCCAACCAGATAGGAAGACACATCGGGCGCCTTAAGCTCCTCAAAGGCGAGCCGCGCGAAGTTATTCTTTACAACCTTATAACGGACTTCCTTGGCACGAAGCCGCGTGCGCAATTCGGTGATCTGTTCCACCGTTAAGCCGCGGTAATCGGTAAAGATAAAGTCCCTGGAAATACCAAAGACTTCCTTCAGCTCCCTGATGGAGTCTGTCTTGGATTCCTGTATCTTTTTAGCAACAATAGCCATACATGTACTCCTTATTCAGCCATGCTGACCCATACGCCGGGCCCCATGGTGGAAGCCACCGAAACGGTTTGGATAAACTCACCCTTGGCGTCCGCAGGACGCTTCCGGACGATCTCTTCAACAACGCTTTTTACGTTTTCCGCAATCTTGGCAGGTTCCATGGAAACCTTCCCCACCGCCAGATGCACCACCCCGGTCTTGTCCGCACGGAATTCCACCCGGCCTTTCTTGAGTTCCGAAAGGGCGCTCTTGAGGTCGAAGGTTACCGTTCCGGTCTTCGGGTTGGGCATAAGCCCCCGGCGGCCGAGAACCATACCGAGTTTTCCGACATCCTTCATCATGTCGGGAGTGGCAACCGCCACATCAAAATCCAGCCATCCGCCCTTGATCTTTTCGATGAGATCATCGGCGCCTACAAAGGCAGCACCGGCATCCCGGGCCTCCTTTTCCTTTTCAGGCTTGCAGAAGACCAGCACCCGTTTTTCAGCCTTGAACTGGTTGGGGAGTATAACCGTATCCCGGACAGACTGATTCTTTTTAAGGTTCACTTTTACGGAAAGATCCACCGTTTCGTCAAATTTTGTATAGGCCATGGACTTTACCACGTCCAGCGCCTCGCCGAGGGGGTAGATCTTTGTCCTGTCGTACTTCTTTACGCTTTCCTGATACTTCTTGCCCCGGCTCATTTTTCGACCTCCACACCCATGGAACGGGCCGTACCGGCGATGATCTTCATGGCGCCGTCAATATCAATGGCGGAAAGATCCGGCATCTTCAATTTGGCAATCTCCTCAAGTTTGGCCCTGGGAAGCTTTCCTACCTTTACCTTGTGAGATTCGGCGGAACCCTTTTCCAGACCGATAGCCTTCTTGATCAGAACCGATGCGGGCGGAGTCTTGAGAATAAAACTGAAAGACTTGTCCCCATACACGGAGATTACAACCGGGATAATAAGCCCCGGTTCCATTGCCTTTGTCCGGTCATTAAACTGCTGGACAAACTGAGGCGCGCTGACACCGTGAGGTCCCAGAGCCGGGCCGACAGGGGGGGCCGGAGTGGCCTTGCCTGCGGGGCACTGCAACTTAATCATTACAGTTACCTTTTTCTTTGCCATTCAATACTCCTTCGTAGTGCGCCCGGCCGAAACCGGGCTAACGAAGTTCACAAGAACTTCTCCTACTTCAAATTAAAGCGGAAAGTAAGCGGCCGCGGGTGAAATTTTCACCATAAGCCCTCCTGTTCCGCCTTTCTTACAATTTTTCTACCTGTAAAAGATCAACTTCCACCGGGGTGTTCCGTCCAAAGATACCTACTATGACCTTAAGCTTGCCTTTCTCCTGATTGACATCTTCTATCGTACCGGTAAAGGACTCAAAAGGCCCATCGATGATCTTGACCTGCTCGCCTGAGGAAAAAATTTGCCGGGCCCGTACCGGCCTTTCACCCTTAATCTCCCCGGATTTCTGCAAAATAGCCCGGGCCTCATCCCCGGTAAGGGGATTGGGACGCCTGTCCGCCGGAGTTCCAACAAAACCGGTAACCCCCTGGATCTTGCGAATCCTGGAACAGGTGGTTTTCCAGTCCAATTCCGGCAGATCCATCTCGATCAGGATATAACCGGGCAAAAATTTCCGCTTTTGAACGTGTTTTTCGCCGTCACGGACTTCCACGACATCCTCGGAGGGAACTTTAATGTCCCGCACGATCTCCTTGTCGATATCCCCCATGTCCATCATCATCCGGATTGTCTTTTCTATCTTGTTTTCGTACCCTGAATAGGTATGGAGGACATACCAGCCTGCAGCCATAGCGTACCTTTACTTCCTTGTTTACTAGAAAATCGCCCGGATTCCGAAGAGGAGCAGTACATCCACCAGTCCCAGTACGGCGGCGATAATGATGGTGGATATGACAACCACCTTGACCGAGCTAACTACGTCATCTCTGCCGGGCCAGATAACCTTCCTCAGCTCGGCATAGGATTCCTTTACAAATTGAATCAGTTTGTTCATTAAAAATTCCTTTCCAGACGTTTTGACTAAACCCTTCGAAGCCTGCCTTTGCCCTGTCTCCAGGCACTCTCATCCCTGTAATTACTTTATCAGGTACTTACAGGTTTCCAGGCGCAGTAGGCTTCCCCTCCTCTCGCCGGCGTCCTGCCGGCTCCTTCCGGGCCGGGGTTTAGTCCTTCCGGCGCCATCCTGGCGCCTTTTCCTCACCTTCGTTCGGCGGACTAAACCCTTCGAAGCCTGCCTTTGCCCTGTCTCCAGGCACTCTCGTCCCTGTAATTACTTTATCAGGTACTTACAGGTTTCCAGGCGCAGTAGGCTTCGAACCCACGACCTGCGGTTTTGGAGACCGCCGCTCTACCAACTGAGCTATACGCCTCTGAAAACTACTTTATTTTAGTCTCTTTATGCAGGGTATGCTTCCGGTCAAAGGGGCAATACTTCTTCAATTCAAGCTTTTCCTGGGTATTCCTGCGGTTTTTGGAGGTAGTATAGTTCCTCCGTTTGCACTCGCTGCACTGCAGGGCCACCAATTCGACCACCTGTTTCTTACTAGCCATTTTTCATTCCTCCTGGTTCCACGATCCTCATTAAACCCAGCCCTCGAACAGAATCGAACTGTTGACCTTATCCTTACCATGGATATGCTCTGCCAACTGAGCTACAAGGGCATACTTCCACATAATATGTCCGGTTAAGATACCAAAATAAAAAAACTTCGTCAATATCCTTTCCGCCAGGTTTTGTTTTGAGGCATCTCATCGGGCTTATTCCCATGCCGGAAGGCGGCGCTATGGCGGTTTCTACATTTTAAGTATACTATTTAGTGTCTGTCCACAAGTCGTACTTTGCGGCCGGACTTTGCATTTGCTCCCGGTGCGAAACTACGTTTCGTCTTGTAGCAAAACGGCGCGCAAAATGCCTGTTTTAAGAAAGTCTGTCTATATTATAAGGAGGATGCGTATGGCTGAGTCAGAGTCCATAAAGAGCGGGTTCAAGAGATATATGGGGCTTACCTTCCTTATTGGTTTCGGTTTTTTCACCATGGGCTTGATGGATCCCCTCTATGATACCTATGTTCCCCTGTTTTTACGGCGGTATATCGACTCAAATACG